>JANODQ010000138.1:0-4029 GCA_031412775.1 Pirellulaceae bacterium
CTAAATTCTTACGAATTCAGCTACCCCGACTTTTCAGTTGGATTATGTAAGAGTAGCCGGATGGGACGATAAACCGCCTAAACAGAAGTCTTTCGCCACCAAGGAGCTTCTTCGTTGATCAAGGCTTCATCATCCTGCACAACGGACTCTTCTATCCATGGCGCTGACGCGGCGTTGGGCATTTCAAATAGCTCGCTACCAACAAACTCAGATTCAACAATCGGTATCGAATCATCGAACCAAACGCTATCGACATCGATCGTTTCATTCGTTTCGACATGACGCTTTGGGCGCTTCTGCGACCGAGGTTTTCTGATGACTTCAATCGGCTCAGGAACCACCACTCGTTCATAAACAACTTCCACGGGAGCTTGCTCGATCTCCCGAACAATCTCAGGCATCGCAACCTCGACTGGCTTTTCATAAACGGGCTTTTCATGAACTGGGGAAACATAAACCGGTGCCGATTGGATTGGCTCCGGTTTAATATAGATCGGTTGCGGTGCCGGAATGTAGCGGACCGAAGGATCGGGTGTGTAGATCTTCGCTTCGCCGATCTCGCCGTGCGCTGGGAGTATTCGAACCTGCACACCGATATCGTGAAACATTCGCATGATGTGTTCATGGCAAGTAAACATAATTGATTGATGCCCCAGCGTTGAAAAGTCTCGTAAGACTTTGGCTGCGTTCTGAGCGCGAATCGTATCAAAGTTTACCAGAACGTCATCCAAGACCAGTGGCAATGTCGCGCCACGACGCGCATATGCGGCAGCGAGCGACAAACGAAGTGCTATGAAAACCGCTTCACGCGTTCCACGACTCAAAACTTCTAGAGGCAGGCTTTGACCTTTGTCGTTATCGATTTGAAGTGCGTTTTTCCCGAGCGGTGTCCAAACACGATGGTACTTGCCTTCGGTGAGCTGCTTCAAGAACGCGGAAGCTTCTCGAAGCGTTTCTGGTTGCCGTTCGGTTTCGTAAACGTCGCAGACTCGTTCCAGCATCGCACTGGTTGCTGCTAAGGTTCGCCAATGTTCAGAAGCCAATTCCAGTTGTTTGTCGAGCATTGCAAGCTCGAGATTTACTTCTGCCAACCGGCGATCGGCTGCGAGTGTCTTCATCTCTTGAGTCGTCTCGCCCTGTCGCAGTTGGAGTTGTCCGACACGTTCTTGAGCTTGTTGGATTCGTTGAGCAATCAAATCCCAGCGTCTTTCCAAATCGGCTCCCAAACCAGTCGATGTACCGGAGTCGACTAACTTGCGAATAGGCGCAACTGGCGAAGAGGAACTAGTTGTATTCTTGTCGCGACTTAGCTGGAGACTATTCGGCTCTGGTTTGGTCGAACTGCCTTGAATGGCCCCACCGTCCAAAAGGCGTTGAACAGCTTCGTAGGAAACTGATCCGCCTAAGATTGCGCGAATGCGAACGTCTTGCTCGTCAACTTGTGCAAGCAGTTTGACGTGCCGCTGCTTGTTGTCCAAAAGGATATCGAGCTGCGCGGGACTCTCGACCGCCAGCTCTGCAAGCAACGCGTTCTTGGTACGAATAATTTTGTCGATCGTTCGCTGCAAGGTTTTCTGTCGCTTGCGGAGCTCTTCATCTTCGGATCGAAGTTGCTTCTTTTGAGTAATGTATTGTTGCTGCTGTGCGACGAGAGCCGAAAGCTCTTGGATCTTTGCGACGGGGCTATCCGGAAAGACAGCGTCACCATTATTGGATGCAACGCGAGTCAACGCCGGAAGAGAATCGCTGCCACGTAAACCGCTGGGATTCAAATTACGTTGAGTCTCTTTGCGGTTGTCACGATCACGCGATTCGTTTTCACCGCGTCGTTCACGACGGATCTCTCGTAAGTCTTCTTCAACGCCAGCCCCTTCGCGGGCCACCGTGATTTGTCGTGTGAGTCCATCAATGCGTTGCATCAGCGTTGTCAATTCAATACGTCGCTGATCAAGTTCGTCTTGTTGCGTTTTCAAACGACGACGACCAGTGACTAACGATTCGTATCCTTCGGCCAGCATACGAAGGCTTTTGGGAGAAAGCGACGAAGCAAGACCGAGTTGCTCGAGAACTTTTCGCCATTGATTGCGAGCGGTCTTGAGGGCTTCGGCGGCTGCGATGCCTCGTTTGCGAGCTGCATGGTAACGTTGTGATGCCGCCTCGTGGTTATGAGCGATTGGAAGCATCCCATCGGCTAAGCCAAGGTTGTGTTCAGCTTCCTTTAGTCGTTGCTCGAGCGATCCCGTGTGTTCGGGAAGAATTTTTAGCATTTCGTTGCGATCTTGTTCCGTCTTGCGAATTTGATTGGTGATCACATCGATTTGGCTTAGGCAATCAGCGAGGTCACCTCGCACGTTTTTCGCATCCGCTTGCTTGGTCAAAAGGCTTACAAACAGCAATACAACTCCGAGCAACGCATAAACAAGTCCGTTGTCGCCGGGAAGGAATGTCAACCAGTTATCGGTAAGCGTCTTCAGAAGCCCGATTACTATCAAGACAGCCGCCGAAACAAACATAAAATGGAGAAGCGTGTGATCCATCGGGAGCGCTTGATCACGTTCAAGCTCCAAGGCCTCTTCTTCAAGTTCCTTACGATGCTTGCGATTTTTTTCTAAACGCTCCTCAATCTGCTCATTCCGGCGAAGTGCAGAGATCAATTCGTTCTGATGAGCGACTGCGGATGGTAGATCTTTGAAGCCGCGTGCAGTTAAAAATTCTTCAATCTTCACACCCAATCGGTCGACTTCTTTTTTGTCGTTGTGTGCGTGCTCTTTGGCTTGCTTGAGCTTAATTGAATTGACGCGGACTTCTCGAGCGGGACCGGCGAGCTGGCTGATCGCTTGTGGCGACAGGTCCGGCATGTTCGCCATGCGTTTATCATTGAGCAGCGACTGTTGATCTTCTTCGTTTAGCCCCAATCGCTTTGCATCTTCGATTAATTGTTCGCGACATGCTTGGACTTGTGACTCAAGCTGAACAATTTGCTTTTGTAGTGATCCGATCCAAGGCGCCTGTTCCGCAGCCGCATCAATCTTGCTTGAGAGAGCAAGAATTCCCTTTCGAAGGGGAAGCCCCATGGCTTTGGTTCGCAGGTCGCGTCGCTGCAGCTTGAATTGCTCGAGGGATTGCTTCTTCTCAGCAAGAGTTGTTTCCAAGCGATTCAATCGAGTTCGTGCGTCGTCTGGAATATCGGTTCGTGCTGCAAGCTCTTTGACCGCCAATCGAAGCTGTTCACGTTCGGTCCATGGCTTTCGAACTTGGAGAGCCGTCTCAACAATTTTCGATTCCAGCTCCCATTGATCGATTCGACCTCGAAGCTCCTCGATCTCGTCTCGTTGTGTTTTATTTTGGATCGCAAGTTCAGCCCAACGACGTCCTTTGTTGGTAAGCTGCTCCAGTTCATCGCGTAGCTTTTCACGACGCATCATCATCGTCTGCATTTGGCCCGTTTCAGGCGTCGGACCAACGATCTGAGTTCGCGCTCCCTTAAGCTGTCGCATGACATCCACCAGCGAAACGCGATCCAGTCCGCTCGATAGCTTATAGAGTTCATCAGCAGCCGTTGTATCATCGAGCGTGCTCAGTTCTTGAAGCTCACGAAGTCCAATTGCAAAAACGTTCGTGAAGATTGATTCGTCAATGTTGCCAAGCAGTGTCGTCAATCGGTGCTGACCTTGGGTGACGCCGTCGCTGCTTGTTACTGCGACCGACCCGACAATCGTTGGGTCATCAATTTGTGTGCGTCGTGTAATTTCATATCCACCACCAGGTCCGGTGACACGCATTGCTCCACCGGGTTTGCCTCCGAAGACGGGCGGCAAATAACGTTGACGACGCTCGGGAGTAAACCCGTAGAGCATCGTTCGCAAGAACTGCATCAATGTCGTTTTGCCTGCTTCGTTGGGTCCGTAGAAAACGGTCATCCCTTCGGGCAATGTGTTGACCGTCAATCCGGACCAAACGCCGAATCCATCGATTTGAATGTCTTTGATTTTCATGGTTGATGTAGCCCTATTCCATTATTGCTTTGCT
>JANODQ010000139.1:0-1995 GCA_031412775.1 Pirellulaceae bacterium
ATGACAGGCTATCTCGCATCTTTCCGAATCAATGATTTTCAACAGCGGGTCGGGATTCCAGTGGCTTGGGATTTTTCGAGCCGCGATTATCTGCCGGAGGTCGAAGCAATCATGGGCGCTTCGGGTAAATCATTTATTCGCTCGTCGATTGGATTGATTGCGAAACCTTCGAAAGAACCGAATTTACTCGCGCAGGTCGACCCTAACTCTCCAGGGTTTACCGATGAACAAGTTCACGCGGCTCTGTCGACTGGTGTAACTGAGTTTTGGGCGACTACTTTACAAGGTAATCGCTTTATCAAAAGCTTTGCAAGGAACGCACCTGTCATCGAGGGAGAACTCAAAAAAATTAGCTCGGCTGATTTATTACTTGGATTGCAGGGGTTGCCTGTGAAGTATCGCGTCGCCGATTCAGTGCTCTCGAGCTCTGCTCTTGCTGGCCTTACAAACCGTCAGGGATTTTTACTCGCTCTATTGATTGGATTGCTTTTGATGGAACAGTTCCTGGCTTGGAGTGCCAGCTTCCACTTGCCTCGCAGGGCCACAGCATGAACGAGACAAGAATTTACTATCAATGGATGCGATTCGAAGCACTCGATCAGTGGTGGCATTGGCTTGTTCTCGCGATGGTGATCGGGTCGATTGTCTCGTATGTCGTCTATTGGTATCGACGCGATTGGGGTGAGCTACCCAAGAGTCTTGGTTGGGCGTTGCTGATTTTGCGACTTACCGCATTGACCGGCCTGCTCCTGTTCTTCTTTGATCTTCAAAAGCGAAGCGAACAGAAATTGGTTGTGCCTTCGCGATTAGCAGTGCTTGTCGATACGTCACTCAGTATGTCACTTCCGCTGACATCACTTGGTGAAGGCAATCGCATGGATGCAGTGACCGAATTCCTTTCGAAGTCGCCGCTGCTGAATCGACTCCAAAGCCAACATGACGTTTCCGTCTATCGATTCGACGTGACACAGCGACCAGTTTTAGTTGCTTCGTTTGCCAAACTGAAGTCGGGCCCCGACGCGAATGACCTCGCGGCTAACGTCAATGTCAATAGCCCATGGCCATGGATCTCACGTTTCGTTTGGGCTGGCACGATACTTTTAATCATTTCCATCATGGCAATGGTAGTCGCCATGGCTGCAAGAATCGCTGGCTCGCGATTGACGCTTTGGCCGTATGTTGTGCTAGCGGGAGTGGTTCTTTTTCTATTTGGACTGACGCTGGTTGGTACTGCTGCTCTTCGCGGAGCTGACTATCCGCTGCAAAGTCTCTGGGCGTTTTCAGAGCCGGCTAAGATTCCTCCTGAATCCATTTCGCTAGATACCGTCATGAATCAGGAGTCAAATTCAGCCTCCAGTTCGGCCAACATCAATGCAGCTAATATCACTGCAGCCAACACGGATCCATCGAAGACAGACTGGGCGACAGTCCTGCGTGCGTCGGGTTCAGAGACTCGGTTCGGCGACGCCATCGGAGCCATACTCGATCAACAACAAGGCTCCGCACTGGCAGGGATCGTCTTGATCACCGATGGGCAAAACAACGCAGGCCAAGACCCTGTCGCAATCGCTTCGGTTGCGGCCGCGAACACGGTTCCAATTTATGCCGTCGGTGTTGGTTCGCCTGACGATCCAATCAATGTTCGCGTAGTCGATGTCGAGGCTCCAAAGCGAGTCTTCCCCGGAGATCGCTTCCGAGTATCCGCGCTGGTCCAGTCAAGTGGACTGGGAGGCAAGCCATGTGTTGTACAGCTTCGAAGGCGTTCGGGCGGGAGTTCTACTGACAAAACATCTAACGCAAATAGTTCAGACCAGTTTGCGATCGAAGAAGAAGTCAAGCTTAACTTGGCTGCCGATGATTCGCTTCAACCGGTGACATTTGACGTCAAGCCTCGTGAGTTGGGTGTGTGGGTCTATGACGTCAAAGTCATACCACCGGCGAGTGATGCCAATGCACAAGATAACGCGATGGAGACAGAGGTCCGCGTAATTCAGC
>JANODQ010000140.1:0-2138 GCA_031412775.1 Pirellulaceae bacterium
ATAAAAATTCGTAATAAAATCGAAGCTAAACTCGTGGGGGCCGTGTCCGATCATCACTGCGTTGGAATAGGACCCGCTGAGCAATTCATCCTTTAGCTTCAGTTCATCGTAGACTTCTTGCGGTGAAGGATGACGAGTAATCGAAGGTTTGGGAGGAGGCGGCGAAGACTCTGAATCAGCGGGCTGTCCTGCATTAGAACCGGATTCACCTTTGTTGATTCCCGATTCCTTGGGAATACTTGCTCCCGCGTGAATATCGATTGGATTTCCAAAAAGCGAAGAGGTCGGAGTATCACTCGGACGCGGCTTCGTCGAATCACCGCTTGCTCCCATTGCTGATGTCGATCCTGGGGCGGATGGCTTGTCAAAACCTGCTTCTGAAGGTGATCCCATTGAAGATCCCAGCGAAGACCCTGGTGGAAATGCAACTGGATTCACTTCGGAAAAACTCTGAATCGCAGTCGAACCGCTTGGAGCGGTGTTTAAATCATGGAACCGTTGGCGATAGAGACCGATGTTCGTCGACAGCGCTTCGATAAATTGAGGCATCACTTGATGCGGCAGCACAACACGCGCGACAATGATGTTTGGCCTTGGAAGATTTCTCACAAAATCCAGGATAAATTCTGTCGCCCCGGTGACTACGATGACGCCAGTGCTGATCTGTCCTGCCGCCACATGCTCGGGTACTCGGGCACGCATGGGAGGTGCATTTTCCATAGGGTCAGGTCTATCTGCTGGATTCGAAGGGTATGACATCGAGTTTGCGTTCTATTCCCAAAAAAGTCTTTGCATCAAAACCGTGTTGAGAACTCCATCCCCAACAAAACAGGCTTGATGTTGAATAGCATTGTAAAGCCCCATAACCGATTCATGCTAGACGGGCCCGGAAAATTGAGGCAGTAAGGAGACTTCTCGCCGAACTTCACCATACTTACGTTCGAGAATAGCAAAGTGCCCGCGTTTTCCTCTGTGAGCTTTGTGTCTCTGTGTTTCCAAAAAACGGGATCGAGCAATGCGACCAAAACACCGAAGAATCGTATGGAACTGAAACACAGAGACACGGAGGACACAGAGCTGATGGTTTCGTTGATCGAAATTCAACGCGTTAAGTTTGACTTGTAAAGCTTAGCAAATGAAGCAAGTCGATGCCTACATGCTTGGCCTTCAATCTGCGTCATCTACGGCAATCGCTTTGCTTTCGGTTCGAGCCTCTTTCACTCTTGGCGGAACGGCGAGTTTCACAACCGTTAAATCTCTTGAAAGAGTTAGCCAATTCAACACGACGACCATACTCGAAAAGAGTAACAGTGCTTCTAAAGCGCCTGAAGGAAGCTTATGACTGTCGACGATCGACCAAGGTATATTCGCGATTGAATACCATTCAAAGGTAGGCGTGTTCGTGTTTGATTCCAAAGTCGACAAGTAAAGGGTGCCTGCAATCCCGATAAACTGAAAAAGTAACAGCAGAACAATCCCAAGCACAAATCGGTTTGCACGATTCTTCGCGAAGCAAACCATAAATAACCGAACAAGCCCCAAATAAAACGCCAACCAACACCAAACCATCGTTCCAATAGTGATGTAATTGAGCTCGCCGTATCCGCTTTGATAAGTAGCATAACCGCGTATTGATCCACCTTGGTTCATGATAAGCCACGACCAAAATAACATTGACGACAAGATGACTCCGGCAAGGCATAAAAGGATGAACACATATCCCGTCCCAGAACCAGGGTTCCCCCACGAAAGAAAAATCCGCTGTATCAACGTTGCCGGTAGCCTACGTCTTGATCGCGGCGTCAGTACTCCACGCTCAGAGACAAAGAAGACTCCCAAAACAGTCCAGTGCAAAGCTTGGGTGATGAAAACGAAGCTCAGCATTTGTTCAGCCTCGCGAAAAACGATCGCAGATCCTCGCCCTGACGTCATCGAAATCATCAAACCAAATCCAGCTCCACAAAGTCCAACCATGAAGAGACTTTGAAACAGGCCCCACCATCGGATGGTTGTCGAGTAATTCTCGCTCGCCATGCCGATAGCCGCAGAGGCCGCCAAGATGACAAGCACGACATAAGTCATGAGCAAGAGAAAGAACAAAAACATTGACGCAAATGCAATCTGCATATCGGGATCGC
>JANODQ010000141.1:0-3143 GCA_031412775.1 Pirellulaceae bacterium
GCCGGTTCCGTATTTGAAGTTCATTGCAGTTCTCCGAAGAATCGCGCCCGAGCCAATTTCATTTACACCTGGATCTGGGACCATTGCTTTGTCGGCCGATTGATAGATTGTAGTAGTCATAGCCGTTCACAAGAAGCGATTTTAAGTAAGTGACTGCCCGAAAAACGCAAACCGTCGAGAAGGAATCAGTATTGTTGTCAATCCGGATTCGAAGACGCATTTCTCCTAGTTATTTTTACCGAGTCGCATGTTTAACTTTGCTTACACTGAGTAAGGCTTCGTCTAATCTGCACGCAACAGCTAAGTGATCGTAATCGAAAAACCATCGCCTTGAATTCGTTCGTTGATCGCCATGGGAAGACTTAGCGACCTGCTAGATCCACCCGAGGGAGGCTCGCTTGATTGCACTCGATAGCGCCATGCGTTCTCTTGTTGATACAACGTCAAGTTCGAGCTCCAGTATTTACAGTTCACATGCGCTGCGGAGCTTTTTCCCAACACGCAAATCCGGCGAAACAAAATTACGCCGTCAATCGACTCTCGCCACCGATGACGACTGGTCAGCCTAAGCACTGCTGTGTCGCTTAGAGGACTCGGCTTTGCAAACGCAAGTGTCACCGAATCACCAATGCGAATATCATCGCCATTGACTAGCACACACGCTTCTCCAATCGACTTGCCATTCACTTCAACTTTCGAACAGTCGAATGGCTGAATCAAATAATCGTCGCCCATGTAGCGAATGCTGAAAGCTTGTTTGGGGATGTCACTTGTGATTTCAATCGCTTCAGGGGCACTTCCGCGTCCCCCGAAAATAACTTCGGATTGATCGTAAACTCCATAGCCACCGACCCCATCAATCCAAAGCGTATTTCGGTTTTGCATGATGGAGACACGTTTATCTTTTGGCGACTGATTCGACACTCAGATCATCTACTTCGAAGTAGCTACTGATCTGATCTACGATATCCGATGGGGCGGCTTCGTCCAGCGGGATCGCTCCTTGAAGGATACCCTCACTGTCAGATACTTTTTCCGCAACGTCGATACGCGTTGCAATGTCATCGAGAAGCTGTCGCGTTTGGCTGAGGCTGGAGTCATTTAAAGTAAACGAGCCAGCCGTTTCAGCGACCTGAACCATGGTCAGTCTCGCTTGCAAGTTTTCAACTTCGATTTCAAGTTGTCGTTTTGCGGCTAGCATCTCATCAAGCTTTCGGCGGGATGCATCGAGATTCTTTTCTCGGGCCACGAGAATCTTAGTAAGTTTATCAGCCGTGGCTTCTTGAGTTTGATATTGCTTGAATCGCATGTTCAAGTCCTCTCGAACCTGATTCAACGAATACTTCCGTCCGGCATAAACCAGTGTCTCGTTAGAGTCTGATTCTGAGCTATCGCCAACGTCTTTCTTCAGCCGAAGCATGTCACGCTTGGCTTTCTCCAAGTGCTGTTGCTTTCGTTCTACTTCCTTCACCAATCGCGAGACTTCCACTTCCTCTCGCGCGATCAATTGAAGATTTCCAGTTATCTCTGGTTTCAAATTGGAAATCATATCTCGAGCACGTCGAATCTCCAGCTCGATTGGTATTTGATCTTTGATCCCGTCACGAATCGACGAGAACCCAGTGCGGACATAGCTGTAACCGGAAGTCCCCACCAAGGCCGTCGACGCACCGCCCACCAACAACGCCCCAAGCACCAATTTCTTAAGCATAACTAGTATCTCCCGAGTAAAAGCGAAAATCCCGAACCCGTACCAAAACAGGTCTTATGGGTTATCTATATGGTTATTCGCTTAGGCCTGAAGAATCTTGGAATCGATTATGATTATTTGACACTTCTGGCTGATCGGCACTATGATTTTAAATTCGGTGGTTGCCAGAGCCTTGTTTTCGTGCGTTCGATCCAATTGGCGAACTGTAGGAGAATGTGCCGAATGATCGTCTTCCGCCGCCGCTATTTGTAACGAACTTTTTCCGAGTATCGAATCACCCGGTTACACCGCTCCACGTGGTTGTTCGTGCGGACTTTTGTTCGCTGCGATGGAGCCCGATTGAGATAGTGTAGTAGCTTCTCCATATTGGCCTTGTTCAGCACCTCCAGTGCTTTGCGTAAGCTTTCCAGCTACAAGTAGGCTTTCGTTCAACGCATTCTACGCCAGATTCGCCAAGCTTGTTTCTTGGTTCGTCGAACTCGGAATAGCGAGTGCAGATCGTCTACGAAGGTTCGTAGTGTCCGAAGCACCGGAGACAAGTCTAAGAGTTGCTCCAGTTCATGCGAATCTTCCAAGTCGATATTGGATCTCTTAGTCACGATCAGATGGCGACTTCGAAATAGTTAGTCTGCTTGCTCACGTTTTTCCTTGAGCTTGCGCACCTTAGCTCGGTTGCGCTTTGATGGTCGCCCGCCCCCCTTTTAATACGCTTAGGCTTGATGCGTCTTCGTAATTCGCAAACCGCATCCAGGACGTGCCCATCGATTTCTGCCATTACATGAAAGACACACAACTGTTGCTTCGCTTTGGGCCAGATTTCTGCGATTGTTTTTGGATACCACTGTTTTTGGATACAAAGAGGAGCGATCGGTAATGACGGTTTCGAGAGAAAAGCAATGGTTTTCTCGTTGGCACTGCGCGGGCTTCCCTTTAGCATTTTCGCTGGCGTTGGCTTCGTCGCCTTGCTTGGAATCGCTGTGCTCAATAGCTTGGTTTGGGTAAGTACTGCTGAGCACATGCGAGCACTGGGTTTGTACGACATCGAGACGATCACCTTTGAAACGGCGATGATATGGATGCGCCCAATCATGATGACCACTTCTGTCGCTGCAGTCGGATTTCTACCGATGACTATCTCTCATGGCGATGGAGCAGAGATTCAGCGACCTCTGGCAACGGTGGTCATCGGCGGTCATCGGCGGTCAGCTTACATCAACCATGATGACGACGTTAATCCTATCGCTTATCTATCAGCGATTGGGCCGTAGGCTAACCTGATGAACGTACTACAAATACCTGAGCCATGGGCGATAGCCCCGGGTTCCCCCCGATAAAGTTTGTGACAACTTAAGCATCAATCGCCGCGCGTCACCCGTGGCTAGCGCCATCGGCTCAGGATTCATCATTCGAAGGACTTCGAGGCTTACCTTTA
>JANODQ010000142.1:0-14391 GCA_031412775.1 Pirellulaceae bacterium
GTAGAGTCACCGGAAATTCTATTGGGGTGTTCGTGAATCGACTATAATTCGCTAATCTATTCAGGGTTGATACGACGCTTGCCGAAACCTGATTGTTGCGTTGAAAGCCTTGCGAGAGCTTTTGTGTGTGTTCCCTTCTCACTGTATTGCGTAATGAATGGCTGAAGTTTCACGATATATAAACCGCGAGTTGAGCTGGTTGGAGTTCAACCAACGAGTGCTCGATCAATCGATGTACCAACGCGTCCCATTGCTTGAAAGGCTCAAATTTCTTGCAATTACTGCATCGAACCTTGACGAATTTTTTATGGTTCGAGTCGGCAGCCTTCGGATTCAACGCGAGCGACGAGCCGATGCGGTGGACCCGACAGGCATGACCGCGAGCGAGCAACTCGAAGTTGTTTATGAACGTATTGATAGGATGATTCATGATCAGTACGAGTGCTTTCTGAATCAAGTTGAACCGGCCTTACGCGCCGAGTCGTTCGAGCGAATCAGCATGGCAACAGCCACTGCCAAACAACGCGAGGCTGCGCGTCGAACCTTTGATGAAGAGATATTCCCAGTTCTCTCGCCGATGGCTGTTGACACTGCTTGTCCCTTCCCGCTTTTGGTGAACTTGGGTTTGTATCTGTGCGTTCGATTGAAAGATCCGAAGCAAACCAAAGAACCTGACGCTACCGTGTCGCAGGTCGCAGATAGTACCAATGCGGACAAATCATTCGCGACAACTTTAGATAGCTCCGAAAGTTTCGCATTTATTCCTCTTGGCAAGGCGATCCCGCGAGTCGTTACGCTTCCATCGGACAAAGGCTACAGCTATGCACTCTTGGAAGATGTTGTCGCGGCTTTCGCCGGCGAGTTCTTTCCTGGGATGGAAGTCATCGAAGCGATTACCTTTCGGATCACTAGGAACAGCGACGTAAGCTTGCGCGAAGACAGTGCTGCCGACTTGATGGCCGGGATGGAGCAAGTCCTGCATGAACGAAGACTGGCCGATAGTGTTCGTATCGAGCTATCAGAAAACGCCTCGGATTCAGCGATTGAATTTTTACGGATGGCACTTGAGTTAGAACCTCGAGATGTTTTTTTGATACCAGGGCCCATCGATTTGTCGAGCATGATGAGCCTTACCGATATGACTGGTTTCGCTGCCCTTCGTGATCCCTCTTGGCCGCCTCAAGCTTCACCGGCTGTTGATCCGTCGAAATCCATGTTTGATACGATCGCAGAGAGGGACATCTTGCTGTGTCATCCGTACGAGAGCTTCGAACCGGTCGTGCGATTTGTGGAAGAAGCAGCTGATGATCCCGATGTTCTCGCAATCAAGCAAGTCTTGTATCGAACTAGTCGACAGAGCCCAATTGTTGCCGCTTTAAAAAGAGCAGCTCAACGTGGGAAGTACGTCACGGCGATTGTGGAGCTGAAAGCGCGATTTGACGAAGCCCGAAATATTGAATGGGCGAAAAGTCTCGAGCAAGCCGGGGTTCACGTTATCTATGGTCTTCGTGGTTTGAAAACACACGCGAAAGTTTGCTTCATCGTTCGGCGGGAACCGCAAGGAATTCAACGCTATTGCCATTTCGGTACTGGCAACTATAACGAATCGACCGCAAGAATGTACGGTGACATCAGTTACTTTACAAAAAATGAAGAGCTCGGCGCCGATGCGACGTCCTTTATGAACGCTATTTCTGGATACAGCCAACCCCAGTCCTACCGTCGAATCGAAGCTGCACCGCTTGGGCTACGTAAGCGACTTCTGAATCTGATTGAAAGCGAGACCCAGCGGAAGAAGCAAGGTCAGAAGGCCTACATTGCTTTGAAGCTCAATTCGCTTGTCGATCCAGAAATGATCGATGCACTTTACAAAGCAAGTAAAGCGGGAGTTCAGATTCGATTGAACATTCGCGGTATCTGTTGCTTGCGAGCCGGGGTTCCTGGTTTGAGTGAAAACATTACCGTTGTCAGCATCATCGACAGGTTCTTAGAGCACGCGAGAGTTCTGTACTTTTATCACGGTGGCGACGAAATGGTTCTGATCTCTTCTGCGGACTGGATGCCAAGAAACCTCGATCGCCGCGTTGAACTGTTGGTCCCTGTGGAAGATCTTTTATCTCGTCGGCGGTTGATTGAGATTCTGGATACTTATTTCCGCGATAACCAAAACGCCTGGAAGCTTGGAAGCGATGATCGCTACACGCGGATTCAACCAGAGGGGACCGCTGCAAAAGTTCGATCACAACGTGTTCTCTATCAATCCGCAGTCGATGCTGTCTCGCAAGCGGCCCAAGCTCGTTACAACACGTTTCAGCCACATGAGTCGGCCACGAAAGGTAATGAATAACGCGTCGCGAATAAACGATTTGTTATACTTCAACCACCGTATCCACTGTAACGACGTAAACCGGCTGCGTAGAGAACTCGTGAAAGCACCATGAACACCGCCGTCCAGCCAACAAGCATGGTCATTTCAAAGGCAAGCTCATCCGAGGGAACTTTCCCTAAGAAAACGGCAGCAGGAAAATATGCCAGGTACTTGAGCGGCAGGAATTGCACGATACTTTGATAAGGTTCTGGGAGGATGCTGATCGGAAACATATGCCCCGAGAGAAAGAAGCTCAAAAGCATATAGACAAAAAGCAGTGACGAGACTTCAAGAAACCAAAACCCAACCAACCCCAGAGTTGCTTCCAGAAAGAATCCAAAAACAAAGGCCAAAACAAGTGAAGCAACAAAGCAGCTCAACCTAGTTGCGTCAGGCCAGCCATGAACAAAGTAGTCGCGACACAGATAAAACACGATCGCAAAAGGTATAGTTGCTACCGTGTAATAAGCGACTTTGTGAGCCAGTCGTGACAGAAACAGATAGCCTAACAAATCAACAGGTTGAACTAAGAACTTCTTTATCTCGCCGTCTCGGATTTGCTTTGCGATACTCGATGCGAGTCCTGGCATGCTAGAAAATGCACGGGCGACCATCGTTAGCAGAAAGTAAGCGACCATATCAGGAAAAGCAAAACCAGCGATTCTCGCTTGACTAGGATCAGATGGGTTCAGCGATTCAAATACCGCCGACCACAAAAAGATCTGAGTGATTATTGGAAGGAATCGCATAAACGTTCCGAGCGCGAAATCTCCTCGATAAACTAATCGTTCCTCCAACGAGACCTTGAAGATCGTCCACCAGATGCTCATGCGGTGAAAGAACGTAAGCTTTCGAAGGCCAATGCGCGAAGCACTCGCGGTTTCACTTTCAGAAAGTTGTTTCGCTATGGAACTCAATTTTCAGAAACGCTTTCGTAAAGGCTCGAAATAACTTCTTCAAGTGGCGGGTCTTCTACTGCGACGTCATCGATTTCATAGCTGTCGAGTATCTTCGAAAGAGTTGCTGGGACTTGTAATCGCGAGCATCGAATCTGAGCGCGTGGAAGTTCGACCGATTGCACCACACCGTACTTTTCTAATCCCTCACTCCCCTGCCCTTCTGATAATTGAAGTGTAATGATTTTTGAGCTACTAAACTTATCAACGATGCCGTCCAAGGACCCGTCGTATTGAACGCTTCCTTTTGCGATGACGACAACGCGTTTGCATAACGCAGCGACGTCTTTCATGTAGTGGCTAGTCAGCATGATCGTGATCTTGCGTTGCTCTTGATAGTATTTCAAGAATTTCTGAATGTTGTGCTGAGCGATCACATCAAGCCCGATCGTCGGTTCATCCAAAAACAAAACTTCCGGCGAATGTAGGAGAGCCGCGATCAGTTCCATTTTCATACGTTCGCCTAAAGAGAGTTCTCGAACTGGTCTGCCCAATAACTCCGACACGTCCAATAACTCGGTGAGTTCGTTCAGCGCTTTCTCAAAATCAGTTTTCGGTATGCAATAGATTTGCTGATGCAGCCGGAATGATTCTTGAGCGGGTAGATCCCACCACAATTGATTTTTCTGTCCCATCACCAAAGCGAACCGTCGGCGATAGTCCATCGATCGCTCCCAAGGCACATGCCCCATCACAGTCGCTGTACCCGAGGACGGATAAATCACTCCGGAGAGTAACTTGAGAGTCGTCGTTTTTCCGGCACCATTTGGGCCAAGAAAGGCGACAAACTCACCCGGTTGGACTTGAAGATTGATGTCGCGAACCGCTTGGACGGTCTTGAATTCACGTCGAAATAGCCCGCGAACAGCGGCCCAAAGGCCCTCTTTCTTTTGGTAGATACGATAGGACTTCTGAAGATTCTGGATATCAATGATTGGCATATGAACGTTATACCATGATACCCGCAAATCTTGAAGGTTCCCCGGCCCTTGGAAAAGCTTACGCGGCTCTCGTAATTAGCCGACTCTTAACCTGTTTTTCTCGGTAAATATCCATAACGAGAGTTAAAAGCTCCTCGGCAGACTCACTCCAGGTTGTCATGTGATGATTTGAAGAAGTGCCGCTTAAGGGAGTTGGTTTGGAAGCTGTCCTCTTCTTGTGATGCTCACTCACCATCGACGCTAATGATTTTGGTTCACGAATATCAAAGTACTGGCAGCTTGTATCGCCGACTTCACGATGTACAGGGATGTCGCTGGCCATCGTATCGCAGCCTAAGTGCAACGACTCGACGATTGGAAGCCCAAAGCCCTCTGCGATCGATGGCATCAAAGCCGCTGCTGCGTTTCGGTAGCAGAATACCAAGTCGGCATCGTTCGCTTGATGAAACACGAATAGCTTTTTATTTATTTGAGGATGGTTAGCGATTCGGCTAAGTACGTCCGCGCACAGATTTCCTTTCCGACCGACCAGGCACAATCGAACCGGCAAGCCTTTGACCCATAGGGAGTCAAACGCGTCGAGAACATATCGATGGTTTTTCCGTGGATCGAACATAGAGACCATGAGATACGGTTTATTGTTTGGATCCGAATCAAACAATTCACGGAGATCGGAATCTACTAAATCAGGCGAAGCCGATAGTGATTTTGTTTTGGGTAAGTCGGCACCTAACCGGAAGGAGCGAACATCGGTGCATAGAGATAGCTTACGTGAATATTTGTCGTCACCGAAGAGCCGAGGAATTGCCTCGCGGACCTGGTCACGAACCGTTCTCGAAATTGCGACAAGCGTATCGGCCGTCAGGCATGCTTGTCGAAAGTAATTAAAGAAATCGCGGCTTCGCTG
This sequence comes from Pirellulaceae bacterium, assembly GCA_031412775.1. Lineage (GTDB taxonomy): Bacteria > Planctomycetota > Planctomycetia > Pirellulales > Pirellulaceae > JAIYDQ01. The sequence continues at coordinate 5,173 of JANODQ010000142.1, forward strand.
TGGTCCGACCGTTTCTGGATGCGTGACTGGAATCAAGTCGTAGAGAAGCGTAACGATCGTCGCGCCATCGCGTCGAGCTTGCTTGGCTGCATCGAAAGCTTGCATCTCAGTCCAATAGGCATCAGGCATTACAACAAGGTCGTGCTCGGTAAAATCAGCAATCTCAGGCAGCTTGCGGATTCCGCGTCGAATGCTGTGCTCGCACAACTCGGACATGATTTTGAAAACGCCAAGGTGACCTGGTTCAGGAAGCAACCAGCGGCGTAGGAATTCAAACCGAACTAATCCGCAGAGAATGCTCGCAGTCCTACTGTAAAGTTTTGGAAGTGTATCGAGGACGTTGCGATTTGTGGCTGCTTGTCGGGCAAACTTGGCCTCTAGCTCTGGGGTAACTTCGTAAAACTGTCCGGCGTACGCGACAACGCAAATAATTTTCGACTGCGACTCCGCCGCTATCTGCATCCAATGATTACGGATGTTCCTGACGACACGCTCAATCCCAGAGTTCCGCGAGGAGCTGATCGTATAGGATACGTCCAGCAAGATTCGTGGTGTCGAGGGTTGGGTGAGGTGACTTTTCATTACGCCGTTGAACTTCGGTGTCAGCAAGCTGTTTGCAGCTACCAAAGGTTTCTTGATGGACCTTACGAATTTTTTGAGAGAAAACAGATTTCGGATTGGGACCACACAGTGGACTTGCTTGCTAGCTCAAATATCTGTTATTCGTTCAAGAGCGTAGATTTTTTCGAGCGACCTAGTCAAGGCCAACAATCATGAAACTGAAATCGCTTATCTGGACTCTTGGCATCAAGCCTAAAGCCAAACGTTACGGCACCAGGGCCTTGCGATTCACCCTTCCACACGAAGGCGAGATCCAGTTCGAGAAGTGGCAGCACCCTAAGGACTATTTTCGTCCTTTTAATCAGGAGCAAATCGATGTCCTTAAGAAGTACATTCGTGCAGGCGATACGGTCATCGATGTAGGCGCACACGGAGGCGACTTTTCGATACAATTGGCGTTGGCTGCGGGGGCAGAGGGATGCGTCTTGGCGGTGGAGCCGAATCCGTTTGTATTTGATACATTAGTCAAGAATGCCGCTTTGAATCGTAGCAAAACCAACATTGTTCCGCTCCGAGCTGCTGCAGCCAATTTTTCAGGCCAATTGACCTTCCATTACTCAGATCCCGGTTTTTGTAACGGTGGTGAGCTTGGTGGAGTTTCACGATGGAGACATGGGCATGCTTTTCCGTTGGAAGTTCCAACCGTACAGCTTGTTCAGTGGATGAAAGAAAACATGCCGGAGAGAATTTCCGCAGTCAGTTTCATCAAGATCGACACAGAGGGGTTTGACCTAACAGTCCTTCTGTCGCTCGAAGAGATAATCGACCAGAACCATCCAACCATCCATGTCGAGATGTACCGACATCTTACTTTGGAGCGTAGACAACAATTGTGGCGATTTCTTATTGAAAAAGGCTACAAAACTTACTTGAATGATGATAGCTATGGATGCGACGAATCAACGCCTCTTACCGAGGAAATCTTGATGGCCGTACCGCATTATGATGTGCTTGCGGTTCACACCAGCCATTCCTTGTCATAACGACTACACAAGACGGATTAAAAGCGGCCGATGCCTAAGCGAGTCTTTTTCGATGCCACGCATACGCTGCTGTCAGGCAAGAACTCCGGAATCGAGAGGCTTGTCCGGTCGTTGTTGAATGAATTCGAATCGATATCCCTTGAGTCGCGGAGCGAACCTGGCGCTGTTGCCACGAAACAAGTTGTTTTCACTTACTTGGGGCAATTCTATCCCGTCAATCAAAAAATCTTTGACGATCTTCGTAAAGTCGCAGCTTGGCGTGAAGATGTCGTCGGATGCCTCCCTGCGTTTTATACTAAGTTCGCGCGAGCAGTTTGTAAGTTGTTCCCATCGGCGACCATTAAGAAACTGCTTCTTCCTAGTAGTGGTCACTTGGGTATTTTCAAGCTACTACAAAACTATCGTGAAGCTCGCTGCCTCAACAAAATCCAGCGAGCCACTACGCCGATTATCCCGACAAGCGACGACCTGTTTCTTTGCCCAGATGCCTACTGGCCAAAAAATAGGTTCTGGGAAGCAGCCGCTCAGGCCCGGCAGGCTGGAGCAACATTTTCTATTGTTCTCTTCGATTTGATACCCGTATCACATACGGAGTTAGTTGGTGAAAAGCAACGCATCGCATTCGAGGAGTACTTGATTCATCTTGCATCGACTGCCAACTTGGTACTCGCTATTTCAAAGACCGTACGAGATCAGTTCTGCGATTATCTCGTAAGCAAAGGTATCGACCGAGAAACATGGCCAACCATTTCGTGGTTTCCGTTAGGGGGTAACCTGCCCGCGAAACTGCCCACCGTTCATTCAAACGACAAGACATCAGGCAGCTTAGCGAGAGACTCGGATCACCCCGTACGCGAACAGATTTCAAAACTTTTCGATCGCACGCGTCACGCGACCCCATACTTGATGGTTGCCTCGTTCGAACCTCGTAAAAACCATCGATTTTTGCTGGATGTGTTCGACGAAATCTGGAGGACAAACCCAGAATTACCACTTTGTTTAGTCGGTCGAATTGGTTGGCAATGCAACGAATTGCTTCAACGTATCGAATCCCATCCGATGCTCAATCGAAATCTTTTTGTATTCCACGATCTCTCCGATAACGAGCTTGTACACTGCTATGAGAATGCCAGGGGTGTCGTTCTGCCGTCACTGGTGGAGGGATTTGGGCTCCCCGTGGTTGAATCGCTTCGAAGCAATAGAAGGCTATTTGTCAGTGACATACCAATTCACCGGGAGGTTGGTTCTTCTGACTGCGTTTATTTTTCTCTCGATTCAACAACGAATTTGGTCAACGCGATTTGTGACTGGGAGTTGGAAATCGCGTCGGGATCATCTATTGACCACCCCAATACACAAAGCCAAATAGTAAGTTGGAAGCAAAGTTTTAATGTGTTTTTTCAGACGAGTCTCGAAGTTTTTCGAGCAAAACATATTGACACTCACGCATCATTAAGGCGATAGTCGCAAAGGATTTCAGAGGGTGAGAAGATGAAACCTGAGCCGATGGCGTTAGCCACAGGTTTCGATTTTGCCACAATTTTTCAGATAGCACCCGAGGCTAGCGCCTACGGCTCAGGAAAAACGACATTTTCATCAGGCCGGTCCGAGGGTGACTTGCCGTGTTAGAGTTTGCAGTTCTCTTTGACAATCGATTCAATTGCTCGTAAGACATGGATGTCTGGCTACGGAATGAAAAACTTTAAGAAAGCCGTTCGGGATTCGCTTCATCACTGGCCAATGATTCTCATGGCCACGATTTGCTCGCTGGGCGTAGCTATGCTCTGGGGAGCTAACATTGGCGCGCTGTCTCCGGTGATTCGCATGACTCTCGAGAAAGATACCACGCAGACTTGGCTGCAGAAATTGATTGATAGCGATCAACTGGAATTGGATCGACTCGCATCAGCCATTCAAGACGAATCAAATAGTGCGATCGCCCCACAGAACGGGCGAATAGATGATCTGCAAAGTAGAATTTCTTGGAACAAATGGTTACTGGATTGGGCGAATGCGTGGCTGCCTCATAGCCCATTTGAAACAGTTTGCTTGATCATGGGAGTCCTTGTTGTGAGCACATTGGTCAAGCATATTATGATGCTTACCAGCGATATGCTGATTGGGCGAGTTTCAACGGAAATTGTTCGAAATTTGCGAACACGCATTTTTGATCAATCGCTCGAAATGGACCGAAAGACATATCAGAGCTACGGCACAAGCGGAATTCTTGCCACGATCACGCACACTTCAGAGTCGCTTTCGAATGGCTTAATCAACTTTTTCGGAGCTGCAATTCGGGAGCCGCTGCGAATCATAGCTTCTCTCGCTGGGGCCTTCATAATCTGCCCGCGATTGCTACTTTTGTCTCTTGTACTCGCACCACTTTCGATCCTCGTAATCGCTTGGTCAAATCGAAAGATAAAGCAAATCGCAACCGGGATTCTACAGAAAAATACGGGACTTCACGACGTGATCCTGGAGACGCTCGGCAACATATTTACCGTGCAAGCCTACACGATGGAAGCGGAAGAACGCGAGCGATTCGCCGTGGCTGCAAAGTCGATGCAGACGACCGGATTGAAGATGGTTTTCTTCTCCGGAATAAGCCGACCGTTTATGGAGTTAGTCGGGGTTGCCATGATTGCCTTGACAGTTTGTGCAGGATCCTATCTTGTTCTAAATCAACAGACGCATATCGGCTTTATTAAAATTTGCGACGAACCACTTCCAATTCCTAGTCTTCTTTTGTTTTTCGGTTTTTTGGTCGCAGCGAGTGACCCACTTCGAAAACTGTCCGGTGTATCAACCGCAGTGATCACCGGTTCTATCGCCGCAGATATGCTCTACGGAATGCTTGAAAGGCCAATTTCGGTCAAGGAAAAGCCAGTTACCGTTTCTGTGCCGCGCCCTCATCAGCATTTGATCATAGAGAATCTTTCATTCGCTTACGACGAAGCTTGTCCGGTTCTAAAGTCTGTGGATATCCAAATCCCATTCGGCAAAACAATTGTCATCTTAGGAGCCAACGGCAGCGGGAAGTCCACTTTGATTCAACTGCTTTGCCGCTTCTATGATCCTTCGAGCGGGCGAATTATGGTCGACGGTCGTGACTACCTAGACATGTCGATTCAAGACATCCGGCGACGCATCACTCTTGTCAGCCAGACGACCGAACTATTCAATCGAACGGTTATGGAAAACATTCGTTACGGAAGTCCAGGTTCGACTGAACAAGAAGCCATGGAGGCAGCCAAACTTGCCCACGCGCATAACTTTATTGAGAATGCGTTGAGCGACGGCTACCAAACGATTGTCGGACAATCTGGGCAAAAATTGAGCGGTGGTCAAAGACAGCGGATCGCCTTAGCTCGGGCTATTCTTCGCAAGCCTGAAATACTAATCCTGGACGAATCGACGAGCCAGATAGACATGGCTAGCGAGTTGCAGATCCGTCAGACGCTTCAAGATCTCAAGGGCCAATTCACAACAATCATCGTGACGCATCGCGAGGCTCTCTGCGCACTCGCCGATGACATCTATTGCATGGAAAACGGGATTCTCAGCCACGTGAACGCTTCCGCTCCAATTGCGGCTTGACCTAGATTCACGATTTCGCCTATAGTCCCGACTTGCTGAAGTAAGTTTCCAAGGAAGGATAAGAAAATGCAGCGATCTATAACGTTTTCGTCAAGTATCGGAAAAGTCTTTTTCACGCTATGTCTCTTGTCGAGCGTCGCCCTCATTGGCTCGCACGCACTTGGCCAGTCAAATGGCCAGTCAAATGGCCAGTCAAAAATTCCTGCAAAAACGGCCTCTGCAACCAAGGTTCTCCCACCATCGGTCAACGAGGTCCCGGGTACTCGTGAAGCTCCAGTCATCGTCGCGACTGTGAACGGTTCGACCATCTCCCGCGATGAACTTGCGGCACTCTGCATGAAGCGTTGCGGTGACGATGTTCTAGACAGTGTTGTGAATAAATCGCTGATCCTTCAAGCGTGCCAGGCTCAACAGATTGTTATTACCCAAAAGCAGGTCGACGACGAGATTGAACAAATCGCTGCCAAGTTTAGCTTGTCTACGCCGTTGTATCTAAAGCTGATTCAAGATCAACGCGATATCGTTCCAGAACAGTACATGTCAGATGTCATTTGGCCCATGCTCGCACTCCGCGCACTCGCACGTGACAAGGTCCAAGTAACTCAGTCGGATATCGACAAGGCCTTTCAAGCAGAATTTGGACCCAAGATCCAAGTTCGCATGATCGCTCTAACGGATGCCAACAAAGCGAACAAAATCTTTCAAGATGCAAAAGCGAATCCTGATAGTTTTAAACTACTTGCCAAGCAGCACAGCGAAGATCCTTCAAGTGCCAGCGTCGAAGGCTTGCTTCCACCCATTCGTCATTACGGTGGTGATGACATGATAGAAAAAGTTGCATTCAGTTTACAACCGAATCAGATATCTGAACTCTTTCAAGTCGGAAACATGCACGTTTGTTTGCAATGTGTTCGCCACATCAATCCAACGCCTCCTTCCGTCGAACAGATTACCGAGATTCAAAAAGGTATTCGCCGAGAAATGGAAGATGTAAAGCTTCGCGAGATGGCCGACACACTTTTTACGACGCTTCGCGAACAATCAAGTGTCATTAAAGTTTTTGGAAATCCAGAACTCGAAAAGCAATATCCAGGTGTTGCAGCATTTCTCAATCGGCAACCAGTCGCAAATAAAGTTCTCGAAGACGAATGCATCAAGCGATTCGGTAACAAGATCCTCGAAGGAGCCATTCATCGCAAACTACTCGAAGGCGCACTCGAAGCCAGCAGCAAAACGATCGTCCAAGCTGACGTCGATGCCGAGATTGCCCGCGCAGCTGAATACTACGGAATGATTCACAACGATGGGACTCCTGACGTAGAAGCATGGATGAAAGAGATTCTTAAGGAAGAAGGTTCTAGCAAAGAACTCTATCTAAGCGATGTAGTCTGGCCTTCGGTCGCCTTGAAAAAACTGATCGACGGCAAGGTAAACGTTACCGATGAAGATCTTCAAAAAGGCTACGAATCAAACTATGGTTCGCGAGCGGAAGTACTTGCGATTGTGTGCAGCAACCAACGCACCGCACAAGAAGTTTGGCAATTAGCTCGCAACAATCCAACGGAACAATTCTTTGGCGAATTGGCGGCACAGTACTCGGTAGAACCAAGCTCTCGAAGTAACTTCGGTAAGATTCCACCGCTCCGAAAACACAGCGGACAACCAATTCTTGAAACCGCCGCGTTCAAGCTTCAGCCAGGAGAAATGTCCGGAATCGTCGAAGCGGGCGGACAATACATTGTGCTTCGAAGCCAGGGGCTCACCGCACCTGTTGCTACGCAAATGAGTGCCGTTCAAAGTGAACTCTATAAAGACATCCTTGAAAAGAAGCAACGCATCGCAATGGAAAAGCACCTAGAAGCACTTCTCTCCGCCGCTCAGATCGACAACTTCTTGGCCCGAAAGGTCCAGCTTGGAACTGCAGCAACGCAAGCATCTTTAAGAGCAATCAAAGAAGATGCAATACAATCTAGGAAGTAAGCCGTTTCACAAATGCATCATAATCGGCTCGCGTATCAATTCCGCGAGTCGCATGCGGAACAATTCCGACCATGATCTTATGGTCGGCTTGTAAGAACCGGAGTTGCTCGAGCTTTTCTGTGTTCTCCAGCGCGCTCATCGGAAGTTGATGCAGCGATTGCAAAAATTTGCGTCGATAGGCGTAGATTCCTAAGTGCTGCAAGAACAGCGGCGGCGTTTGCTCTAGCATGGATTCGTCCCAAGAGCGTGGATGCGGGATTGGACTACGGCTGAAATAGAGAGCCTCGCCACGATGACTCCGGACGACTTTCACACAGGCAGGGTCTTCTAGGTCGGACTTTTTGCGGATCGGTGTTGCAAGAGTCGCAACGGATGCATTTGGGTTGTCAAGCAAAAGTTCCAAGACTTGATCAATCGCTTCCCCTTCGATCTCCGGTTCATCACCTTGGACGTTGATCCATATATCAACTTCGGGATGAGCTGTAGAAACTTCAGCCACTCGGTCCGTACCTGAAGCCGCTTTCGGATCAGTCATCATCGCAACGCCGCCAAAACGAGCAACCTCGTCAAAAATCCGTTGATGATCCACGGCAATCACAATTCCAGTTGGCTTCTGGGCTTTCGATGCCGCTCGGTAGGTATGCTCCAGGACCGTCATTCCCGTTTCCCGGAGAAGTAGCTTTTCTGGCAATCGTGTCGAAGCGAGCCGGGCCGGGATAATGATTCGTGATGTAAACGAAACGTTGAGAGTTGTCATTGAATAGATAATTGCATGTTGTGAGTGTGCATACTTGCAGCTGTAAAACTGCCTTTCGGCGATAGTCTAACAAGCTTGCAGAGTAAACCAACCGATAAAGCCTTTTCGTTCCACTGGCAACCGCCGTGTTCGTCAAGGTGAATCGGTATATTCTTGGAATTTGAGCTTTTCCCGCGTAAATCAGGAGAATTGCTCCCGTTTCATGGTCCAGCTATACTTGGGGCAGTAAGCGACTGCCGGATACTCTACTTTTCTATGAGCACGACAACACCTGTACAACTCGAAGCTTATCGCGAATTTCTGCTCAGCTTAGCTCGGCGGCAGTTGGGTGCGTGGCTTCGTCCAAAGGTTTCTGAGTCGGATATTGTTCAGTCGACACTACTTCAAGCTCATAACAATCTGGAGACTTTTCGCGGCGCTTCTGACCAGGAACTACGGAGTTGGCTGGCAACAATCCTTCACAATCAATGTGTGAATGAATCGCAAAAATATTTTACGAATCAAAAACGAGATATCCGGCGTGAACGTTCAGATGTGTCTCAGCACCTTGTTTGTGGTGACCCGACGGCTTCAAACGCGCTGGTGTCTTTAGAGACAATCAATCGTATGTTAGAAGCAGTGAAGCTGTTGCCTGAGGAGGAACGCGAGATTATACAGCTACGTCATATTGAACAACTAAGCTTGGTTGAGATATCCGAACGGTTACAAATCAGTCGGCACGTGGCGTATCGACGTTGGAAGTCCGCATTGAAAGCACTTGGCGGGTTATTGAAGGATGATTGATGCGCGTAAGGGGGATAATATAAAGGGGCAGTAAATGGCAGAAAATCTTTTCGATTCAGATAGTAAAGAGTCGGACGAGTATCCTCTAGAAAGCGACGACGATATCGCCTTGGCCGAACGGTTGTTGGACGCAGTGTTCGGTCCGCTCGCAACTCGAGAAAACACGCTGTTGATCAACGCCATGAAGGAGTCGCTTACAACGCGAGATCAAGCTACTGAAAGTACCAACACACTGGCGCGATTCAGGATTGGGCGACTCTTAGGGCAAGGAGCCTTCGGAAATGTTTTCGAAGCTTATGACCCTCTGATGATGCGGTCAGTTGCGATCAAAGTCGCTCGAGCCAATGTAAGCAACGATCTGCTTGTTCGCGAAAGATTCTTTCGAGAAATCCATCTATCATCCAAATTGACTCACCCTGGGATCGTGCCGATTTACGAAGCCGGTGAAGCAAATGGTTATGTCTTTTTTGTGATGGAGCTTTGCAAAGGGAAGACACT
>JANODQ010000143.1:0-3910 GCA_031412775.1 Pirellulaceae bacterium
CGAATTGAACCTCGCAAAATCAAACGTCCGCCTAAACAATACAAACGCCTTCGAGAGTCTCGGGCAGATGCCAGAAAGCGAATGAAAGGCTAAACTTACAACCTAATCAAGTGCCATTCGTGACTTGTCGCCACTTGGGGGCTGGCGATATAGCGCAAAGAAAGAGCCTCGCGTGATAACTGAATCGTTTGGTTAGCGAAGACTTTTCGAATTGATCACCGATAGACAAGTCTTAAAGCTCCGCCAAGCCGGAGCAGTCCAAAGGTGACTAGTCCCCGCGCATAAAAAATCGCATTGCACAGTTTGCAGATCCCCCGATCACACCGCTTGCAATTCATCGACCAAGGTAGCCAATCGCTTTCGCGCTGTGTGAAGTCTTCGCTTGATCGTTCCAATCGGTGCGTCGAACGCATCAGCCATTTCAATCAGGCTTTGGCCTCGCATGTAGAACGCCTCCAAAGTCTGGCGGTCCATCTTGCTAAGTCTTTGCAAGCCTTCGTTTAGCTGCTCACAGCGTTCGCTAGCCAAAACAACATCTAAAGGATCGCATTCGACAACGCAAGTCGCTTCAAGCGTCTCTTGTTCGATCGCGATTGGCTTTCGACGTCGACTGGATCGATTGATGCACATTCGAACCGTCATGGTTTTCAACCAACCTCCGAACGCTTCCGGAACCAACAACTGGTCCAGTCTTCGGAAGGCTTGGAAAAAAACGTCTTGGCTCAAATCGACAGCCTCTTCCCAGTTTCCTAGCCTTCGATAAGCGTTCGCTTGCACGGAAGCCTCAAATCGAGCAACCAAGTTTTCGAAAGCTTGACGATCTCCGTTCTGCGCAGCGGTAACCCATGCGGTAACCTCGGCGTTGGCGAAGATTCTGCTAGCGGTTTCACTCAATACAACCGCATCCAATGCTCTCGTTCCAGGAGCTTGAGAACTGGAAAGGCTGTCTAATCGATCGACTATCGTGTTCATTACAAAATCTCGCTTATTGCAGGAATGCCTATGAAGCAAGCACCGCGAATTAGGCGAAATAGCCATCATTCTGACAGGGCGAGAATCGTGCGAGTTTTTTCTATTGATCGTTATGAACAGAATCGATGTTCGAGTTAGCGTAAGCCAATATTGAACTCCACTTTTGGAGCATAGCGTTGCTTACACGTAAACTGGGTTGTTGAGGCTTAGCAATGATGCCGAACACAATTTCAACAACCAGCTCTAAGAAGAACTAGAGGATTTCGTTCCACAACGGACCAGCAGAAAGCTCGACTGGGCATTTGTGTTTATCAGGGACTTGCGATTGGTTTAGGATCGCGGGCTACTGGAAGATTGGTTGACGCGTGTTTGAAGCTGGTTGTGATTTATATTGGGCACCCTAATCGGAGTCCCAAACCACACCGTCTCCAACACGCGGTCCATCTGCCACATCGATTCGGAGCCATAGCCCCGGAGTGATGTCAGCCCTGATGTGAGTAAACGTGCCGTACTTAGATGGTGAAGAATCGCATGGAGACCCTTGATCGATGCCTTCGCACAACCTCGCACAATGGCGATTGCTCTGTTGTTACGCGCTGTAGCTTTGATCAAAAGATTCATCACAATTCCTCCCCGGCACTCTCGCGAGAACTCGGCTGAAAGAACGAAGTAAAAAACAAAAGTCGACTGGCCCGGACTCCAAAAGTCCGCTTTCCAGCAACCTGACACTAGTCAGATCTTAGTGCGTCACGACGAAAAAGACAAATGCTTCCTTCGAGACGCTATCTAGACATCGGCTAACGAACAGAGGTTCGATCTTTTTTTCGAAAAACTTCCAGTTGGCCTGAGTTTCCAATTGGGCTGCGTTCGTGATTTTCCCAATTCTATTGACTTAGCGTTCCTTTTTCAGCTATCGATCGACTGTGAAGCGACCTTTCGTACTTACCTCTGAGAACTTTGATGCGCCTTCCAACAGCGTTCCACTCGCAAAAACGTTCCTCCGAATGCTGCTCCAGGCTGTATAACCCTGAGCCGATGGCGCTAGCCACGGGTGTCGACGTTGCTACAATTTCCCCGATGGTACCCGAGGCTAGCGCCTACGGCTCAGGAAAAGCAAGATTTTCATCAAGCCACCAACGCTCTCTGTTTATTCATACCGCTTTGGTCGGGATTTGCTTGAGCGGCTGCACTGCGCCGTGGACGCAAAAGGCTCCCAAGTCCGAACTTGAAAAGAAAACCGAATCAGTCCAAGAGGTACTTCAGAGTGAGGAGCGACCGCGTCTGGTTGGTGAAGCGGCCAGCCTTCTATGGATGGACATTCATGAGTACGAGGGATTCGGGCTAGTAAACGGCCTCCCCGAAACGGGCGGTGACGTCAAGCCGAGCCAGCAACGCGACTACATCCTAAGAGAGCTTCGCGCGAATAACGTCGATAAACCAAACGAAGTGCTCGCTTCGAAAGCAACTGCACTCGTACGCATGAAAACGTATGCGAACCCAGGTGTCGCTCGGGGCGAGGCAACCGACGTGATCGTAGAGTTGTCGGACCAATGTGAAGCCACCAGCCTTCGAAACGGCTGGTTGATGCCGTCCCGAATCATGGAGATGCAACTCGTTGGAAACCAAACGAAATCCAGCGATATCAAAGCGCGTGCAAGCGGGCCTTTGGTGATCCTACCAACATGCATCACGAAAGAAGATTCAATCAATGTCACCCGAGCGGTTATCCTTGGTGGCGCAAGGATGGTTGAAGGTCGAAAGTTTGGTCTCCGTGTAAAAGAATCCGTGCGACATGCGACCACCTCGGCCGCAATCAGCCGCGCGATCAACGATCGATACTTCTTTCATAACGGCTCGGAACGAAAAGGGGTCGCAAGCTCCAAGAACGACAGCTTGATCATGCTGGAAACGCCTTCGAAGTTCAACTGGGATGTCCAGCACTACACGGATGTTCTGCTATCGATCGTATTCCTCGAGAATCGAACCGAGCTTGAAGAACGGATGGATAAGTGCCGGCAGCGGATGAACGAACCAACCATCGCGCGACAAGCCTGCTTGGAGTTGGAAGCGATTGGCAAAGAGGCAATTCCGATTCTCGAGAAAGGACTCACGTCAAGCGATCGCGAGCTCCGTTTCTACGCCGCTTACTCGCTGGCTTACCTTGATCATCCACCCGCCGCTCCAGTGCTCGCAGAACTTGCCAAGACCGTTCCAGAGTTTCGCCCGCTGTGTCTTACAGGTCTCCAAGTGTTAGATCATTTTAGTGCCAAGGACCAACTGGAAACACTCCTTCAAGATCCAGAGCCAGAGACGCGATACGGTGCACTCCTTGCAATTCGCAATCGCAATCCGAGAGACCTCAGTGTTCGTGGACAACCAATCGGGGAGATCACTAATTTCGTCATGATTCCAAGCGCAGTGCCGCTGGTAGCTGTCTCCTTGGAACAACGCCCTGAAGTCGCTGTCTTTGGCGATAGCCCTGCTGTCACTATGCAGGGTTACTTTGAAATCAATCCGCGATTAACAATGCGTCGAGACGAAAACGGACAAATATATCTAGTCCGATTCCAAAAAGGTGACGAGGACTTAGTCGCTCGCGTTGCACCGGATTGCTTGAGCGTTCTGGAGGGCATTCGCGCCGTTGGTGGCAACTACAACGATGTGGTCGTTTGGATGGATGAAGCAAAGCGCAACAATTGGCTTGAAGCTCCGATCGAATTTAATCCTAAGCCACACGCAGGCCGCATCTATCACCGCAACGGGTTCGAAAAAAACACTGGGAAAGATCCAGAGAAAGATACCGCATCCAACGAAGTCAAAACAGACATCGTGACCGAAGCGGAATTAACAGAATCCAAAAGCAATTGGTGGTTCTGGTAGCACAAAAGCAAATTGTTCCAAAAACGAAACCCGTGGCTAGCGCCATCGGCTCAGGTTT
>JANODQ010000144.1:0-11054 GCA_031412775.1 Pirellulaceae bacterium
TTTTATTGTTTGGTGGGATGGAGATCTGTCGAGAGAGTTACTCGATGACGAGACGATATCGAACTGGAATAGCCCAGGACGTTCGAACTTTGATCTCGATCCAGCGACCTCCGGTACACAAAGCTTTGCCCCTGGCGCATCATCCAATAATGGCACCAAAGCGACACCCGCTTTGAGTGCAGACATCTTTGGCGATTGGCGCGAGGAAGTCATTTGGAGAAGAAGCGACAATACGTTTTTGGATATTTACTCGACGATCATCCCATCGCAGTCTCGCATCTACACATTAATGCACGATACACAATATCGTGTCGCGATCGCTTGGCAGAATAGTGGCTACAACCAACCGCCTCACCCGAGTTTTTTTATTGGGAATGGCATGGCACCACCTCCCGTGCCGAATATTTTTTCTAACGAATTACCTCTTGTTGAGCCAACGCCGCTGGCGAAGGTCTATGACGGGCAGGGCTTTTCCGTTCCGGCAGTCGTGGGAATCCAACCGAACGGTTTGTTTGCCGGACGAGATTTGGCAAACTTCACTTACACTTTCTATTCAGGTTTAGGCCTTACCGGCAATTTAATTGCAGCCCCGAGAGATGTTGGAAGTTACTCCGTCGACGTCTCCTACTTTAACGGTGGGAATCAAGTTCCCGAGCTAAGAACAGCCTTTAATTTCAGCATCACCCCTGCCAGCTTGCCGGTTACCGGCTTGGCGGGTGTGAATCGTATTTATAACGCGACTACAACGGCGACAGTCAGCGGCGCCCCAACCATTTCCCCTTTCGCGTCCGATGCGGTCACTCTCGGCGGCACGCCAACCTACGCGTTTGCCAATAAGATCTTTGGCAACAACAAACCAATCACCGCAAGCGGTTTCGCGCTAAGCGGCGCAGCAGCGGCGAATTATGTGATTGTCCAACCGACCGGATTGTCGGCAAACATCACACGTTTCGCTTTGACAGGAAGTTTCACGGCCGCAAATAAGGTAGTCGATGGAACGACGATCGCGACAATCCTAAATCGCTCGCTCACCGGCGTCTTTGGTGGCGATCTGGTTTCGTATGTTGGCGGAACTGCAACATTCGACACCGCAACGGTCGGCAGCAGCAAGATCGTGACGGCAGTTGGACTAAGCGTGACAGGTGCCGACGCCGCAAATTACACCGTCAACACGACGGCGACAACAACCGCAAACATTACCCAACCCGCTTCGACAATTGTTAACCGACGAGTGTTCTATAACAATTCTACTGGTGCAAATCTAAGTAGTGCTGGGGCGGCAGAGAACGCGATCGCTAGTGACAAGCGTGCATTGCTTCCTGGTGAAACATCGACGTTTGCAAATTACACGAATTACTCACGTGGGCTCAATGGTGTTATCGTTGACATCAACAACGTGCCCGCGACTACCACCGACAGTCAGATAGTCGCAAGCTTGCAGTTCGCTCAGTGGAATGGGATCGACGTCGGTGGGTTTGCGGCGTTGCCAATTGCCGCAATCCCAACGGCGACGACCTTCCCTGGAAGTGGTGCGGGCGGGTCGACCCGAGTGAAAATTGCCTTCCCTAACAACACGCTTCAGAACACTTGGCTAAGAGTGACTGTCATGGCGAACACGCTTACCGCACTGACTTCCGATGATGTTTTCTACTTCGGGAATGTCATCGGTGAGTTGAACATTGGCAATACGGCATCGCGGTTGCGGGTCAATGGACAAGACACCAACGCATTGTTGTTGAACCAGTCAGCCGGCGCCGACTCAGCGTCAGTTACCAACACCTATGACCTCAATCGCGATGGTCGGGTCAATGGCCAAGACACAAACACCTTGCTCTTGAATCAACAAGCGGGGGGCATCGTCGCGTTGATCACCGTGCCTTCGATTTCAGGGACGTCGATGTCGATGTCGCTTGGAGGTGATGCTGGCGATTGGCTTAAGGCAGTTCCATTGGTCTCGATGGCTAGTCCAGTTCAAACCAATAGCAGATCCGAAAATGGGTCTGACTCTCTCCAGCGAGGCCAAGGAATCAGTGAAATCGTCTCGACTCCGAAGGATCAGCCCCCAGTTCGAACAGGCTCCAACAGATCTCGGCTCGCAAGCCGCCGCGTGACCGATGTGCCTGCGAGTCCACAGGAGCCGAATCGCGATAAAGAACGTTCTAGGCTACAGGACCTGGACCTCTTCTTCGCAACGTTTTAAGGACTTCGACGACGAGATGATTTGAAATCCCTTTGAATTCGTTGATGGGTGATTGCTAGCGTGGCGCGGTGTTTTTCTTCTTGGAGACGCGAGTTTGTTTGCGTTAGGGCGCCATCTCGCGTTTAATAGCTTCCAACCAAGGAGGCTGATTATGTCCACTGTTGTTGTCGGTAAGCCACGAAATTACCTGTCCATCGATTCGCTTGTTGATGGACTGCGAGAACGCTTTGAAGCCATGTCATCAAAACGACTATCACATGACGCGCGATTCGTGTCACTCGCTAGAACTAGAACAAGTAATCGATTCCATCGTGAGTATCATCACCCAAGACGGCGCCGGCGTTAATCGAGGACTCGTTGGAAGCACCGTGGTAGTTGCAACCAACTCTCCCTGTCAAAACGAATAAAGCCGATGCAGTTGCGAACCTGTCGGTTTGCAATTAGATCGGCTTACTGTTCAACTCGTCTTTCAACTTGCGTTGACGTACGATTAATCTAGTTTTCCGAAAGTGTCGGCAGAAGTTTCCGCGTCGTTCGACACTTCTACACCACAACACTAGGAGACTTGAGGGCAAGGGGCCGATTCGTAAACTTCAAAAGTGTTTGGTTTTGAAGTCGTTCGCTATCGAGCTACGACCAAGCCCTGGGGTTTTTGATTTAGTCGAGACGAAAGCAAATGAGCACCGCTTCAGTACGAAGCTAAGCCCAGTTGAGGGCTATAGATCGCTGAGAGTACCCTCATTTTGATTTCGTTTAACAAGTATGCTCCAGTTCGTCTGCTGTAAGTGGCTCTTGATCAGAGAGTTGGCGACTGAGCACTTCGAGGTCAGCATCAGAAGCGTCCTTATTTGCCAATCGACGATCGATGATTCGTTTTCGCAGCGTTTCAACATCGGCCCGAAAATTTAAAATTTGAAAGTCGGCGTTCTCTGCGATAGCTAAAGCTTGAAACCGCTGCCGGTCCGCGTGTTTGAGGAAAGTTGCGTCGATGACAACCGAGAATCCACCTTGCAGGATTTTTCGAGCCTTGAATAGCAATGCTTGATATGTCGACTCGGAAGCGCTCGCGGAATAAATGCCTTGCCCAACGCCCAAAGTTAAATGATCGGTAAGCGTTGTCCGAAAGAGTCGTTTCCGTTCAATATCAGATCGAAGTCGAATCGCGGATTCTGAGCACACGAGTTGCTGACTACCTGTTGTCTTACCGCTTCCACTGACTCCATGCGTGATCCAAAGGTGAAGTGGCTGGGGCTGAATCAACTGATGCGAGAGACTTAAGTAAAGCCTAGCCTCATCATTGTATCGGGAGCGTTGCGCAGCATCGTCGCCCGCTTGTTCGGCACTCATCTTCGCTACTTTGGCCCGAACTAACGCGCGATAGAGCATGTACCAGCGTAAGATCGGCAGTGCTTCGTAGTCACCGGTCTGTTCAAGATATGCATTGATAAAGCAGCCCGACAGGTCAATACGACCTCGATATTGCACATCCATCGTCAAAAAGGCAACGTCGCTCAATACGTCGATCCAGTAGTAATCAGGATTAAACTCGATCCCATCAAACGGCACCCATTGACCGCGCCAATGGACGATGTTGTTACAGTGTAGATCACCGTGGCATTCGCGGATGAAGCCCTCTCGAATGCGTTGCCGAAAAACTTCTTGAAGTTGAACATACGACGCATTAGTCCATTCCTCTACTGCCTGTAGGCTTCGATCTTGATTACCACTCGTTGATAAGCCGCGCAAGTAAGTAAAGTTTGCGGTCGCCTGTTCACGGATTTGCGTAAGAATAGGTTCTTCTTGATCATGCGAAACGGCCGCAAGGCGATGGAAACTCGCGATTGTATTGGCTATCTGGATCATATCTTCCGAACCAACGTGGCCAGCATGCATTCGATCGGTCAGTAAACTGTCGTCGGGAAAGCGTTGCATACGCAGAGCAAACTCAATTGGTTGCGCATCACCATCCATTCGTACATGGCTGTCTTCGTATGTAATTGGAACTACATCAAGATACAGCCCATGTACATATCTGGAGTCCAATCTCAATTCTTCGCAACAAGCGTGATGTCGTTTGGCGAGCGTCCCATAATCTAGAAAATCGGTTGTGATCGGCTTTTTAATCTTGTAGGCAAAATGTCCGGCCAGAAAAACCAATGAAATGTGCGTCTCGTGAACTACGACTGGTCCGTCCACCGTATGGGGATACGCAGAAGCATCACGTAGCTGGGCAATCATCACATCGCGAGTCAAAGTTTCTTGCTCGAAAGTTTCAGTCATATTGAGTATGAGGCGTTTTATTGAATGTGTTCGACAGTAAACCAAACTTGAAATTCGTTGAGTCTTATCAGGTTTGACACGATTATGTCGTTGGTCCCGAGATCTCCATGTTCGGCAGTTTCTCGAGCCATCGCTCTGGCTTCTAGCAAAACAATCTCGTGGGCTTGAAGCAATCGCTTCACTTGATTTTCTGTATCTTCACGACCCTTTGGGCAACGCGGAATAACAGTCAAATCAGCAATATCGTGTGCCATCGCGATTGAAACTCCACCTAGGGTTTGGACTCGCTCCGCTAGTACATCGGCCAATGCTGCTTGCTCTTCGTAGTGTTTATCGAAAAGCAAATGCATGGAATAGAAATTGGGCCCAGACGCTTGCCAATGGTGTTTTTTATACAGCGATGCCAAAGTCAGAGTGTCGGCAAGCAGTTGGTTGAGATTGTCGACGCTTGCAGCAGAAACATTGGCATCTAATGCTAACGGATTTCGGCGCGCAGTTCCGTAAGGCTGCGTTTCTCCACGCGGGGATGGGATGACTGGCTCTTGCAAATGGGACGGAACGCTTTTTGTAATGGTTGAGTTTGACATTATGGAGTGATCTACTTTTTAAGGGGAGAAATGGGTCGTTTATTTTTTTAGATGCATAAATTGTGCGCTTTGCAATTACATACATTTTCGGATGTTCGTTTTCAATTCACGGTAATCAGGTTTTCAACGTTGGTAACACCCGGGGCATGCCAAGCAGCTGTTGCAACTTCTCGGCGTTCATCCCATGACCGAACATTGCCCGCGAGAGTCACTTTGCAAGCTTCGGTCGTTACGATAATGTTCTGAGCGTCCAATTGAGCGTTGCGTTTCAACGCTGCTTCGATCGAGTGCTTGACTTCACTTGGCATGAGTACCGGTTTGACTTCAATTTTATTTGAGACGCCCTTTACTCCAGCTAAGTACTTGACGGCGTGTTCTGCCGAACGCCGCTCGTATTCCCAGTTGGCAACACCGGTGAGGGTGACCCAACCGTTTTCGACGGTCGCAAGAATGTGGTTGGGAACCCAAACGTGCCAGCCAAGGGTGCTGGCAACGGACTCCGCAATATGTGCATCGGACCGTAGTTGCTCATCGATCACATGAACTTCAAGCTCTTCAGCAATGGCTTTCACGCCGGAAACGCGTTGAACTGCGAGTTCCGCAGCAGCCTTCTCCGCACAATTGGAAACTGTGCCGCTCAGAGTGACAACGCCGTCGTGTGCCCGCACGACAATGTCACGCGATTTGATCGTTGAATCCCAAAGCAGTTCCTCCATGACATCAATTTTCATTTGCAAATCTGGTTTCATCCGGACACCTGATCTTGCCGTCAAGGCATAAAAAAAGCCGACGCACATGAACACTCGTAAGTGAACCTACGCGTCGGCCTACTTGATAACTGGCCCTCCGACTCTCGGAGTGCAACTTATTGAGTCTTCCAACAATTATCTTCTCAGCGAACACCGGTGGTGACCGACACTTGCCTGATAACACCGTACGCATGCAAGTCTGATAAGACAACTCGCAAACTTACAGTGTAACGATTAGTTGTTTTCGCTTAAGAGTCCGTTAGGCATGGCGATTGCGTACTAAATAGGCTAACTAAATGCCGACCTGCGTGAATGGCGATAACTGACCTCAGAAGCTGACCGCACGTAATCGTGGTCAGGCAGTCGCGGCACTCTGGCAGGTGACGCGTCAGGCTGGTCGATGACGATTCAGCGTTTCCGAATTAACTATTAGGATAGGTCTGTGACCGACGTGCTTTTCTCCATATTTCGTGGCCAACTGCGGTTGATCTGGGGTGTTCAGTATTACCACTCTTGCGTAAATACAAATAGATCGCAGCTTCCGTGTCAATAAAATTTGCAGCAAATGATCCAGCATCAAAACCACGATCTATTGAATCAAGTGTTGCTCCCATTCCGTCGGTCGCGTGGCACAGACTATCTCTGGGCGAGGCTTTCGAGCGTCTGCAGGTTGACGCTACGCATGGACTAACTCAGGCTGAGGCGGACGCTAGGGTCGCGAGGTATGGGCCAAATAAATTGGCTCAGTCGCAGCAGCGCTCGACACTGGACATCTTTTTGGCCCAGTTCCGGAGCCTTATCGTGGCTTTATTGGTCGCGGCTACTGTGATCGCTTTCGCAATGGGAGAGAACCTCGAGGCGGTCGCCATTCTGGTTGTCATTGTGATCAACGCAGCTATCGGTTTTTTTACAGAATGGAAGGCTGAGCACGCCCTGTCCGCTTTGCAAAATCAGTCGGTTCGGGTCGCCCATGTCATTCGAGACGGCGCAGAAAGAGAGATCCCTGCGACCGAGTTGGTGCCTGGCGATCTAGTTGTACTCGCAGCCGGAGCAAGAGTACCCGCCGACGGCCGAATCGTCGAAAGCGCCCGACTGCAAATTGAAGAAGCAGCGTTGACGGGTGAGTCGAACGCCGTCAACAAAACAGCTGATCCATTGGACGACGACGAGGTTGCACTTGGCGATCGGTTGAATATGGCCTTCCTTAGCACGACAATCACAGACGGTCGTGGTCGGTTGCTGGTAACGGTGACTGGCGCACAAACGGAAGTCGGCAAGATTGGCACCTTGATCGATTCGGCGACTAAGCACGCGACGCCATTAGAATTAAAGCTGGCTCGACTTGGTCGCCTGTTGATTGTGCTTGTGCTGGTACTCTGTACCTTCATCGTGCTGGCGGGCTGGCTTCGCGGCGTCAGTGATTTTTGGCGCATGCTGGAGATCGGACTCTCACTTGCAATTGCCGCAGTGCCCGAGGGACTACCTGCCGTGGCTACTATGACGCTGGCCTTGGGAATGCAACGCATGGCACGAATGCGCGCGCTAGTGCGTCGATTACCAGCAGTTGAGACACTGGGATCGGTCACGGTCATCTGCACCGATAAAACTGGGACATTGACCAAGAATGAAATGACTGCGTGCGTATACATCCTGGACCATCGCCGCGTTGACGTGACCGGGGCGGGGTATGCAACGGTCGGCACGTTTCAAGCTGGCGGCGACTCCATTGATACGAAGGCAGATGAACATCTTGCGCTGGCGCTGCGGATCGGCTTGTTGTGCAACGATGCCAAAGTCGAGCGCAGTGACGGACGCAACACCGTGCTGGGCGATCCCACCGAAGCGGCCTTGATCGTCGTGGCAGAGAAGGCGGGTATGAGCCAAGCCGGTTTGGCTTCCGAGTTTCCGCGATTAAGCGAAGTACCATTTGACAGTACCAGCAAGCGGATGGTCACGGTACATCGATCGCCACAAGGCAAGACAATCGCTTTCGTCAAAGGTGCACCAGCGACAATGATCGCAGCTAGCAATTTACACGTACAAGCCACGGGAGTGACGCCGCTCACTCAAGACGATCAACGGTACTGGAAGGACGCGAACGAGAAGTTGGCTGGTACGGCACTGCGTGTGCTTGCCTTGGCATATCGCGAGCTACCTGATGAATATACCGAAGCTGACTTTGCTAAGGAGTTGATCTTTGTAGGCTTGGTTGGTATGAGTGACCCACTTCGCGACGAAGCCAAAGCCGCTATCGCCACTTGTCGCGAAGCAGGCATTCGGACCGTGATGATTACCGGCGACCAACAGCCGACTGCCGCCGAAATCGCGCGTCAACTGGGAATCGACATCGATCCTGATGGCCGTCCCTTACGTACGGTTCACGGTCGCGAATTAACTGACCTCGATGCCGAAGGCTGGAAGCGAGCAGTGGCTGATGCAGCCGTGTTTGCTCGTGTTTCTCCCGAACACAAGTTAAAGATTGTCGAGGCGTTGCAACAACAGGGACATGTTGTTGCGATGACCGGCGATGGCGTCAATGATGCGCCCGCGATGAAGCAGGCGGATATCGGTATAGCGATGGGCATCAAGGGGACTGAGGTCGCAAAGGAAAACGCCGATATGGTGATCACCGACGATGATTTTAAAAGCATCGTCGGTGCCGTCGAACAAGGGCGAATCATCTATGGGAACATATTGCGATTCCTCCATTACTTACTCTCTTGCAACTTCTCTGAAATCCTCACCGTCTTTATTGCCCTGATGATCGGCTGGCCTTTGCCCTTAGTGGCCCTGCAAATTCTGTGGCTCAACCTGATCACCGATATCTTCCCGGCTTTTGCACTGGCGTTGGAACCATCGGCTCCGGATGCAATGAAGCGCCCGCCGCGAGATCCGAAAGAGTCGTTGCTCACACTTCGTTTCATCGGCCTGATAGCCTGGCAAGGGTTGCTGCTCGCTGGCGTCACGCTGCTCGCGTTTGGAGTCGGTATGAGCTGGTATGGGACCGAGGCCGAAGGCCTGCGGCGAGCAACTACGATGACGTTCATGACGTTGGCACTTGCTCAAGTCTTCCACGCTTTCAACTCGCGTTCGCAGCGACGTTCAGCATTTACGAGCCGATTTTTTTCCAATGTTTGGCTCTGGGCGGCTGTGGCAATGTGTTTGATCCTGCAAGCCGCAGCGGTCTACCTACCCCTGTTGCAAAAGGTACTCCACACCGTCCCGCCGACGACTCTGGAATGGGGAGTCATCGCAGTCTGTTCGCTTCTGCCAGTCGCAGTTGTAGAGTTGGTAAAGGTCATGCAGCGAATGGCAGGTCAAGGCACGTCGCCTAAAAGTTGGTTGGCTTCGCAGAAAGAGCTTGGCATAGATGCTCAAAGGGATCACCGATGAAGAAGTTTCTTTTTCTCGGCGCTGGAGTTCTTGGTAGTTCGTATGCGCCGCGACTGACGCAATCAGGACAAGATGTTACGCTGCTCGCGCGAGATACGCGACTCACAGACATCAAGGAAAATGGCATTGTCTTGGAGCACGCTCTCAGCGGAAAAAGGGAGGTCGTGACAGTACCAGTCATCGAACATTTGCACGAAAACGATACCTACGACCTGATTGTGGTTCTGGTACGAAACAACCAAGTGGCATCGGTGCTACCTATAGGCAATACAGCGGACAAGGTACTGCAATCCTGTGATTGCAGTATTCTCACTGTGAAGCCAGACCGCGCCGTCTCAGCCATTGAGCCGGCTTCCTGGGTATCTCTTTCAAGTCCGCGGCGAGATGACCAATGATCGCACTTGCAACAACCGAAGAAAACGCATGGAAAGACGAGGCTGCCTTCCGAATCAACTATCCAATCGTTTGGTGGGTGACATTGTTAGGACCGTTCGTCCTCTCGGCTGTAATACTCCTAGCGGTATGGTGTTTTATTAGCCTGTCGGCCATGTGGCGTTTGCTATTGACCGGGGTCGCATTCTTTTTCTTGGGCAAGGCAGTAATTCTGGGCGGGACCGATAGCTACGGATTGGAGCCTTCATCATTCTTCACTACCGAACATCTGGTTGTACTTTCGCTCGTTTTGGATTCGATGACCGCGTGTGTACTGGCTTTTCATTTAGGATTCCTTTTCAGGCTGCCGGTCATAGGGACAAAACTCAAGGCCCTCGTCGAGGACGGGCAATTCATTCTGCAGTCAAACCCTTGGATGAAGCGGGCGACGTTTCTAGGGCTAGTTGCTTTTGTTTTGCTTCCGTTGGCGGCAACAGGGAGCGTTGGTGGTTCCATTTTTGGCCGGTTGTTGGGAATGAGTAGGCTGGGCACATTTCTGGGCATTACTTTAGGCAATGTTTTGGGATGTATCCTTATGTACTTCGGTAGTGAGGTTATCACAGGCTACATAGGTCTAGACAATCCATGGCTGTTGATTGGCGGTATCGCTGTGATGGTGTCCATCGTCCTGATATTGAACCATCGATATCGTCAACTCAAAGCCCGACAGACAGCCACTACGAGCTTGAGCAGTACGGAGCAATCCTCGACTTAGGTGCAACCTTATGCCTGATCCCCAAACACGAATCACATTGCCTGATCTGCCTCGCCGTTTGTTCCAAGTATTGATCGTGGTGGGACTAGCAATGGAACTGTACGGGCAACAATGGTTGAATGCTATTGTCGTTACGGCGATTCTGATGTTGACGGTATTGCCCGCATTCTTTGCTCGATGGGCAAAGTTCTCAATCCCTTATCAGTTTGAAGTACTTGCAATCATTTTTATTTTTGCCTCACTTTACCTTGGTGAGCGCCGAGACTTCTACAATCGCTTCTGGTGGTGGGATTTGGCATTGCATTCCGCTTCGGGCGTACTCATGGGAATCCTAGGGTTCTTATTGGTGTACGTGTTAAATCAGAATCCTCGAATAGAGCTCCACATCAAGCCGTTTTTTGTAGCATTCTTTGCCTTTTGCTTTGCAATGACCGTAGGCACATTGTGGGAGGTATTCGAATTTGCAATGGATCAACTCTTCGGAGTCAACATGCAGAAACCGATGTACAGTGACCCATCCGGCCTAACAGACACCATGTGGGATCTGATCGTGAATGCGATTGGTTCGCTGGCGGTAGTGGTCTATGGATACAGATACATGCATCGCCCAGAACGGACCACGATCGAGCTTTGGATCGAGCGGTTTATTGCAACGAATCCGCGACTGTTCCCTCCCAAATAGTATGACCTTTTAACCA
>JANODQ010000145.1:0-20678 GCA_031412775.1 Pirellulaceae bacterium
GCGGTACTCGTACTCGTGCTCGAATCGGATTGACATCGAGCACGATTTGGAGCCCGAAAAATTACAGGTACCAATT
Source organism: Pirellulaceae bacterium (assembly GCA_031412775.1). Classification (GTDB taxonomy): domain Bacteria; phylum Planctomycetota; class Planctomycetia; order Pirellulales; family Pirellulaceae; genus JAIYDQ01. The sequence goes on from JANODQ010000145.1 coordinate 77, forward strand.
AATGATGTTTTCCAACATCTCTTGGCGACCGCTTTCATTCGGAGCACTATCGCCTTTTTCGAGCATGTATTTCTCAAGCGATTCAAAGCTTTCTTTGCCTGACTCGATCGAAGCACCAATTCCGCTATCCCAGCTACGGTAGCGTTGCTTGATAAAGTCACTAACCACTCCATCTTTGCGAATCTCAGACGCGATCTTCAACCCGCGAGCGAACGCATCCATACCGCCGACGTGTGCGTGAAACAAATCGATCGGCTCGAAGCTCTCACGTCGTACCTTGGCATCGAAGTTCACTCCTCCCTTACCGATCCCACCATGCTTAAGGATCGCAAGCATGCATTGAGCGGTAAGATAAAAGTCTGTCGGGAATTGATCTGTATCCCAACCTAAAAGCAAGTCACCCGTGTTTGCATCGATCGATCCCAACGCACCCTGATGGCCTGCGTAGTCCAATTCATGCATCATCGTATGTCCTGCGAGTGTTGCGTGATTGGTTTCAAGATTCAACTTGAAATACGGAAGCAGTTCATAAGCTCTTAAGAAGTTAATACAAGCGGCAGCGTCCGAATCGTATTGATGCTTGGTTGGCTCTTTTGGCTTGGGCTCGATCAAGAACTGCCCTGTGAAGCCAATCTTCTTGGCGTAATCAACTGCCATATGAAAGAATCGTGCTAAGTGCTCCAGCTCGCGTTTCATATCCGTGTTGTAGAGCGATTGATATCCTTCACGACCACCCCAAAACACATAGTTTTCACCGCCAAGCTGTTTTGTTACTTCGATCGCTTTTTTGACTTGAGCTGCTCCGAAGGCAAAAACATCGGCATTACAACTTGTCGAAGCACCATGCAAGAATCGAGGATGGCTGAACATATTCGCCGTGCCCCAAAGGAGCTTGACGCCGGACTTCTGCTGGTGCTCCGCCAAGGACTTGGCGATACGATCAAAGTTTGCATTAGTCTCCTTGAGCGAGCTACCCTCGGGCGACACATCGCGATCATGCCACGCATAGAAAGGAGCTTGGAGTTTTTCAAAAATCTCGAAAGCGACTTCAATTCGCTTCAGTGCGTTATCAACGCTGCTGCTTCCATCGTCCCAAGGTCGAATGGCAGTCCCCGGACCAAACGGATCCGAACCTGTACCGCGCATCGTATGCCAGTACACGATTGAGAATCGCAAGTGATCCTTCATCGATTTCCCTTCGATCATTTCGTCTGGGTTATACCAGCGAAATGCAAGCGGATTTCGACTCTTAGGACCTTCATATTGAATTTTAGGAACGTCTGGGAAATAAGTCATCGGAGATAGCACCAACGAAAAGAGGTTTATCGAGAAAGCAACCGTTGTTTGTTATTCGAAAGTTTATCGATCCAACACAAGTCGAACAGGGTAGGCGGGCAAACTGAGGGCCAAAAGCTTTCCTGGGATAAAAATTGCACAAATGAAAATCTGCACAACGCCAACGGTGCAACAGCCCAGGCCAATCTCTACCCCTTTTTTCTCAGCATATAATCGGCGAAGCTTGGGAAAATCATTCCGAGAGCAACAAGCCAGCGTACCTTCCCAGGGATGACGAATTCCTTGGTACCCGCTTCGACTGCTTTAAGTATTTTCCCAGCCAGCAAATCTGCGTCGATCGACCGGACTTTGTTTCCACCAGCGGGTTTTGAAAACTCGGGTGGCAGCTCCCTCTTCTTTACCAATTCGTCATACCGCCACACATGTTCAGCGTTCGTTACCGGCCCTGGACAAACTAGTAAAACATGAACGCCCTTGGGAGCGAGCTCCAATCGCAATTGCCGCGACAGCGCGACGACTGCGTGCTTGGCAATCGAATAAGCTCCCATTCCCGGCGCTGCCACAATCCCTGCCAGCGACCCTATGTGAACCAACGTCCCGTTGCCTCGCGAAAGGGACTCCATGCAGTGTTGACTAAATGTAAACGACGTTGAAACGTTGGCTTCGAATATCGATCGCAAATCATCTAAACTTATTTGACCAAGATATCCACGGTCGGACTTACCAGCCGCAGCAATCGCCAAATCCAGTTGCACTGTAGATAACCACTCGATCCATTGTTTGTAATCAAAGGACGCATGTGAAGAATCAATTGGTTGGCTTCGCTCATCAGCATTCTGTGAGCTTGCGAGGTCTACAGAGAATGAAACAATTTTTCCTGTCGTACTGCATTGAGTGGCTAAAGCTTTTAAATCTTCCACAGCCGCCGCAAGCCGTGCTCGATCGCGACCAACAATGGCAACGTTCGCTCCTTGACGAACCAAATGACGAGCAAGAACAAGCCCCAATCCCGCAGAGCCTCCGCCCACGCATGCCCATCGTCCTTGCCATTGTTTGATATCTTTCATAAATGGTCCTGTATTTCGGCCCTGTATCGTTTCACTGCGGGTTGCGTTAAAACTATGCATCCTTTTCGTGGTGGAATCAATTGTTTGAGTTCACACTGCTCGATTCTTTTCACACGATACAACGAAATTCGCGAAAAACTATGGCAGACACACCGAACGATGTTATTCCCGAACCGAAACTACTCCGCAAGGACGCTGCTCCATCAAGATTAGTGCAGCCGAAGCTTAACCAAGCTAGAACGAAGATCATTGCGACCGTTGGGCCGGCTTGCGAAAGCGTGGAGATTTTAACGGAATTGATTCACCACGGCGTCGACATCTTTCGAATCAACGCCGCACACGGTACACAAGCGGACTACGCGCGAGTTCTCGAAAAAATCAAACAAGTTCGCGAGATTACAGGATTTCAAGTCGGTGTACTACTGGACCTGGCTGGCCCCAAGATTCGTTTGGGCGCGCTTGCAGATGGTCCTATGGATGTTGTCCCAGGCGAAGAGTTCACGTTCATTCGCGGCAACGTAACCACCGACCCGCATCAACTCGTCGGGACCTATCCGAAGCTGATCGACGAGTTACGAGTCGGTGACCGAGTTCTGCTAGCTGATGGAACTATATCGATGGAAGCCATCGAAAAATCAAAAGATTCTGTAAAGTGTAAAATTCTTATCGGCGGTACGATCCGTTCTCGCCAAGGCATCAACCTACCAGGAACAACTCTCAGCGTTCCCGCGATGCAATCGGAAGATATTGAAAACGCGAAATGGGCTGCTCAGAACGAAATCGATTTCGTAAGCATGTCGTTCGTACGTACTGCCCAAGATGTTTTTTCGTTGAAGAATCTGCTGGCATCTTGGGATTGCAATGCACTTGTCGTTGCCAAGATTGAAAAGCGAGAAGCTCTTGAGGCTCTCGAAGCAATCGTCGATGCAACTGACGCGGTGATGGTTGCTCGAGGCGATCTAGGAGTCGAAATCGATGTCGCTGAAACACCAGTCGCACAAAAGCGAATCATCAATGTTTGTCGCGACAAACTCAAACCCGTTATCGTGGCAACGCAAATGCTTGAAAGCATGCACCACAATCGACGCCCAACGCGTGCAGAGGCCAGCGACGTAGCCAACGCAATTCTCGACGGAGCGGATGCGTGTATGCTCAGCGGTGAAACGGCTATCGGGGAGTATCCAATCGATGCAGTCGATACGATGAACCGAATCATGCTGCACACAGAACAACTCTTCAAAGACCAACCTCAATCGAGCAAGGTAAAGGTATTCGATCGCGTGCATCCGATTACTTCAGCCGTCACGCACAGCGCCGCGACTATCGCAGAAACAATCGATGCAAAGCTAGTCGTTATCGCTTCTCATACCGGCGGTACTGCTTGGGTCAAAGCCAAACAACGCAACTACATTCCTACGCTCGGAGTCAGCGACTCCCCTGCAATCCTCCGCCGGATGTGCTTATTCTGGGGAATTATGCCCCACGGCGTTGAAAAACTAGGTGACCCGCAATCACTTTTCGACGAAGTCAGCGCATGGGGTTGCAAGACGGGCATCTTGAGTCCCGGCGATCGAGTAGTATATGTGACGGGTACAGGTCTTCTGGACAACGCACATAACCTTTTGGTTGTTCACCAAGTACCTAAAATTGTTTAACTAAAGTTTTATAACTAAAATTATTTAACGTCGTTTTGATCTTCCGCTTCCCCCTTTCCCTGCCTTTTGCTTGGCATCCAACACACCATGCAGCTTAATCCGTCTGTCGAGTCCACGTCGCCGCCACTGTCCATGCCGAATCGAATCATCCTTTCAGTGATGATGTTCCTCCAGTTCGCCATTTGGGGATCTTGGATCATCGTTTACTATCCGTTTCTCATTGAGAAAGGATTCACTCCAGCACAAGCGACTTCGCTCAATGCGAACGTGTATCTGGGTGCGATGCTGTCGACTCTTTTTGCGGGATACATTGCAGACCGACTAATCAATAGTGAACGGCTGATGGCAATCTGCCATATCCTAGGTGCTGGCTTGTTGTATGCGATGAGCGTCCTGACAGACCCGTCGCAGTACGTGATCCTGTTTATTGTAACCTTCGCCTACTCGTTGCTTTTCAATCCAACCTTGGCAGTCATCAACTCGCTGACCTTCAGAAACGTGCCGGATGCGGAACGCGATTTTCCTGGCCTGCGAGTCTTCGGTACGGTTGGATGGATCTGTGCGGGATTGATGATCGACTGGATCTTCGCCGGTGAAATCTCCGGAGCCGGCGGCAAGATGGTCGCAAAAACCATTGGCACAGGTGGCCCGCTTCAACAAGCCGCGATCATTTCCTTCGTCTTCGGCATTTACTGTTGGTTCGTACTTCCCAAGACACCACCAGTCGGAACGGGCGGCGGCGCTTTGGATTTTTTCCGAGCTGTATCCATGCTAAAAGATTTCTCCTACGCAGTTTTCTTCGTGATCACATTGGTCGCAGCAATCGCAATGGGTATGTACTTCAACTCGGCCGGTGCGTTTCTTGCTGAAGGTGCGAAGATCAAGAACATCGGAACAACGTTGGCAATCGGCCAAGGAGTCGAACTACTCTTGCTTGTTATGCTGCCGTTCTTCCTGAAGAAGTTTGGAATCAAGTGGGTGATGGCCGTTGGGTTGTTTTGCTGGGCGCTACGTTACCTCTTATTCGCTAATGGAGGACCGCTTGGCTTTCCTTATGCGATGGCAATCATGGGTGTAGCGCTCCATGGCTTTTGCTTCGACTTTTTCTTCGCGGCTGGATTCATTCACGCTGACAAGGCTGCACCAGAGGACCTCAAGGCAAGCGCGCAATCGCTTCTCGGTTTCTTGGTCTATGGACTTGGCACCTGGCTTGGCACGCTAGCATGCGGCATCCTTGCCGAACGCAACCGAATCGTTGATGGTGATGTGGTCTCAACAGATTGGTTTGGCTTTTGGATCGTTCCAAGCGTTGTATTATTCATCTCGCTCGGATTTTTCCTCGTACTGTTCAGACCCAAGCCAGTTGTCGTATAAGACACCTGAATGAATCGAAAACATCACGAAGTTAAATCTCTCCGAAACTTGTAGATGCGTTGTGTCGGAGAAATGAACTTAAGTACCGTAATCAGAATTACAATTACAAGGCTACATCTCTCTCAACGCCACTATCAGCTCTGTGTTCTCCGTGTCTCTGTGTTTCTATTCTATATGATTGTTCGTTCATTCGGTGGCGTTCGGCGAAAAGTGTCAATAGAAGTCTCTCCCTGCAATCCCGTTGTATCGAAGAGACAAAGCTACTTGATTTCGCTCAATATATCGATGAATTCCGCCAAGATCATCGCGGTCGCACCCCATATAAAATGCTCACCAAAACGATACCCGGGGGCGTCAAATGTGGTCGAACCTCGTCCCATCGTTCCAATTACACATGCGTCTTCACGCAAAAGAAAGCTCAATGGCACCAGCAGAACTTGGGCCACTTCATCAGATGATGGACTGTAGTCGGGATGCATCGTTTCAGCCGCAACAAATACATCTACTTGGTTATTACTAGCGTAAACATAAATCGGACTCAGCGGCCCAAGGCACTCAAGTTTCGAAACCGGTCTCTCTTCCCGCAACGTAGTATCCGTTTCTGCCGCGTCAACTTGCGAGAAAAGTTCTTCGCAATATTCACGACGCGCCGCCTCCCAACTTTCTTCGCCTGGCTCTAACCGACCACCAGGCAACGCGATCTGCCCACCATGATCATGCAGCCCGCGAGCTCTCACCGTCAGCGGTATTGTCCACTCAAATCGCTCCTGATTAGTTTCCGGTGCGACAAAGTTACGAGGTGTCAGACTTACTAAAACCGCCGCAAGATGAGCGTTTCGCGGCGCGGGACCTCGGTGTCGTCCGAACGCGAGCTCAGGTGCCATTTGTCGCTGTGCGTTCTGAGTCGACCTTGAATTTCGCTTCTCGCTAAGCAAAAAAGACTTTATCTGACTCGGAAGCTCGCGATCATTCGCGAGAGTTCTTAGCTGACTTGCGTTCATACACGGATCCTAAGAAGCAAACTTGTCACTGAAGTTTAATGCTCATTAATTTATAGAGGTAACTCTTCGTAACGTGTGTTTATCGAGACGGAGCCGTATCTAGTTTTATCGTGCGAAACAATGCATATGTTGAATTAGACTGAATAAACTCCATAACCGGAGGAGTTTTTTGAATACGTCGATCGATCAGGACGTAATCAAAGTCGTACTGCTTCTGTAGTTTACTCAACAAACTATCGGACCACGGCATTCCATAGCCGTTTTCATCGCTCGGAAAAACAGCAAGCATCCGCGACTCCCATTCAATTAGCCCCAAAGCATCTTGCGGTGAATCTTTCCAGCAAACAACCTCGGCACGTGCCGAATTCCATTTGAACGTCTGCTGAAATCGAGGCGTTAGGAACAAAGCATCCTCGGGTGTGTTGGTGCGGATAAACGTACATATGTCCAACCAATCTTGATGAATCTGAACACGTGCCGCTCGCGATTCCCCTCGAAGCAACAATGCTGCTTGATCGGCAGGAGAAATTGAATCGTTGTAGTTCTTGATGTACTCGCTACCGACCACCCAAAAGCTCGAAGCAATCAATACTCCCGATGCAAGGTAACGAACTCCCCAACTCCAAGGGCTGGTCTTTTCGATGATAAGCAACAGCGAAACCACAAGTACGGTTGGCCAGATCACGTCGTTCCATCGGAACCAGTAATAGCGAAGCACTGACGCGGACCAATTCGTAGCCCAACCGGATAGCGAAAAATCGAGAATCACGCCCATCAATGCGATCAACGCAAAGACGAATGCAAATCGAATTAGCACATCGTATTGCCCAACCCTCTTGATTGCCAAAGTGCGATCGGTACCGACATTGACTTTGGAATTTTTTGTAAATACATCGAGAAAAGACTTGGCGTATGTTCGCCGCACAAGCCACAGAACGATCACGGTTACAACAATCAGGACCGAAAACGCCAACCATCGATCCGTTGAAAATCGCGATGGAACCAAGTGGTGTGGGAGTCTTTGAAAAACGTAGATGATCGCGCCTCGCTCTTGCTCGGCTAGATTAGCTCCCTGATTCAGTTTTATTGCAGGAAGCAATCCTAAGAGAGACATGACTCCTCCAGCGATCAGTCCAACCACTGAGCCAACCATTGGGCCTAACGCGCTACCTGAGCCCATCAAGCTTCGCTGACTCGCAACCAATCCAATATCATTCTGTATTTCGCTCTCATTCTTTCTCGATCGTTTGAGTAAGACTTCAACCCCAAGCACTATCAGGCTTGCAACGACTAGCCAAGCACCAGTCAAAACATGGAAGGCGGAGGCAACTCCCATCCATATCCAGCCCCATCCGATGGCTCGTTCAAGAAAGCACGATAGCCCAATGAATGCCGCAGCATAAGCAAAAACTTTTGCTTCGCTCCCTCCAACAACCCATTCTCCGGACAGATGCCCCCAATGCATCGCAGCAATCCACGATGCACAAGTCAAACTCCCAACGAGGCCAAGCGAACTAAATCTTCGGACGAACAAACACCATCCGTAACCCAGAGCGGCCCAGCCTGATATGCGGCCAAGCCAAGTTGCAATCGGCAGCGACAAAAAATCGGTGAGGAAACCGATAGTCCCGAAAAAGAACCAATGAGCGTCCTTGGACTGAACAAAAAGATCTCTCGAAGCAAAATCGGGAGTCCAAAAGTGCTTCGCTTTTACCCAGTAGTGAGACTCGTTAACATCCGGCGTGACGCTCCCGGCGTAAAGCGAAAAGATGCAAAGGACCAAGAACCAGTCCAAAGCGAAAACGGCGATGCTAGCTTTCGATCTATTCTTACTCAAACTGTCGATAGTTTCACGATCATTCATCAGTGGAACGCTGCTTGCTGACTCATTCTGAAATCTACATTTTGTAGGCCACTCGACCTGTCTTAGGTCACTTTTGGACAAAAACGAGCGAAAAACATCAAAAATTTCGATAATTTTTGATGTCAACCCCCCGTTTTTCTTGACTAGTACGAATACGCATATACAGTTGGAGTGGTTAAAGATGTTGGATACGAAGCTGGACAGAAAACTAACGTTTGTGGAATGTATCGCAACGGATCTAATGTTGCGGTATCCAAGTAGCACAGTCGAGAATATTTCGCTGGGATGTCCACCCGGCAAGAGGAATTAGGGTTATTCAGCCCCACGTTACCAGGAAGGGTTTGGCAAATGTTGGTTTTATCTAGAAAAAAGAATGAAAGTATTGTTATCAACAACGACATTACGATCGTTGTCGTAGAGATTCGTGGTGATAAGGTTCGTTTAGGTGTTGAGGCACCTCGCGAAGTACCAGTTCACCGTCGCGAGGTCTTTGACGCTATTCAACGTCATAACGTTGAAGTGGATATCGATTCTGACGCCAAAAATCTTGAAGATTGATTGATTCTTCGAAGCTTTATTCAATTTTAACCTTATCGCTGGATTCAGAAGCTGAATTCAGGAGAAACGGTCAAGGCAAGAGAGGCCGTTCTCGGATATTCTGATTACGAATAAAGTCTGTAATTACCGGCAAGCCTTGACCGCCCTTCAAACATTGATTAAAACCTTTAAATGTTTGTGACGAAGTTACAAAAAGACTAGGGCCCCGTCGTCTAGCGGCCTAGGACATCGCCCTTTCACGGCGGTAACACGGGTTCGATTCCCGTCGGGGTCATCAGGCTAGCAAACCCTAGCCAGCTACACACTTCAGTGCCCAGCAGAACGCTGGGTATTGTCGTTTTGTGGGGCGGTGGGACCGCGACAGTATCGGTAAGGGTGTGGGAACCAAATTTGGCTCCTAGCTCAAAATGGTTGTCTGTCACTTGCTTGTAGTGCTTGTCAGCCACCTTTGCCGAATGCCCCATCCAAGCGTCAACGATGTGGCTTGGAAATTCGTCGCCCAACTCGGTACGTCTGGTTGATCTCAAATTGACGAACAATCTTGGCCATTGCTTGATTCCCGCACCCTTGAGAATACGTGCTAAGCCGGTGCCGAGGTTGCTTTTGGTCGTCACTTTGGGCAAACTGTAAACTGAACCTTGTGGAGCTTTGTCAAATGCCTCCTCAAGTGCCTTTCGCATCTCTGGAAACAAAGGACAGAATCGTTCTCCTGTTTTGGGTGAATCGATTCGCAACTTTCCTTGGTCCCATATAATGTCAGTCTATTTGAGAATGCTGAGTTCGCTTGGCACTCTGAGTCCACCAAATCGAGCAAGAAAAAAAATCAACCTCCATTCGGAACTAGGGCAAGCTGCAAGCACTTTTTCAGCGACCTCTACCCTGTTGATTTAGTTTTGTCTGTTGATGTTGAATGAAGTTCCTGGTGGGATCGCTCCGTAGATGCCTTCGGTGAAGACTTGGCGAACAAAATTATTGAAAAGCCGAATCGGCTTCGGTGGAACCACGATCAAGTCATTGTCGCGTAACCAAATTTCGTCGGCAGGGCTTGGTCGCTTGCCAAGATGAGCTCCTCGTAGATCGAGCATGGTCGCTATGAGTCTCCAGTCCTCGGTTCGTCGGAAGATGACGACCTGTCGATTGTTCCCGCCCAGACTAAGTCCTTCCGCCATCGCGAGAGCTTGTGTGACGGTTGTTGGCTGGGTGATTTCGAATCGACCACCTCGATTGACTTGTCCGAAGACATAAACAAAGTGAGGAGCTTGCCGCACCAGACGGGGCTCCAATTCAATACCAATCACTCGTGCTCGATAACGAAGGTTGACTTCTCGCTTGACTTCTTCAAGTGACATCCCAACGACATACACATTTCCGATGAGAGGTAACTGTATGCGTCCGTCAGGGCTGACAATCGCAGACACGTTCTGGCCACCATTGTTACCAATAAAGTTACTTACCGCAGCGCGTAGATCTTCTAACTTGGTATTGAATTTGACAGGTGTGATATCGATCGCGGGATTCTTAATGTAATTTGTGTAGGCTTTCTCAACGTCTTTGCGAAACTGTTGAACAGTTTTTCCAGCCGCTGGGACAGGACCAAGCAAGTGAAGCACTACTGTTCCATCGGGTTGTACGGGAACTCCTTTTGTGAAGTCGCCGCGGCGTACGCGTTCGTCGGTCGCGGACTCTACTAAAAGTTCGTCACCAACCATGAGACGATATTCTTCACCGATTTGTTCGCGTGTGAGGACGTATATGAATTGAAGTTCATCGCCTGAGCGGATGCGGTATTGCAACATCGCGGGCAGACGAACTGGACCGATATATTCACCATGACGCAGCGGTTCAAAATCAATTGGGGCAGCTGCGCTCCATCGTTGCTCACAGCCTTTCGCCGATGCACTATCGATCCCTCGAAAACACTGTTCATAGTTACCAGTTGTTAATCCCATCGACTGCGAAGGAGCTGGCACACAAAGCGGAGCCGGATGTTGCATGATGGCTCCACAACCGGAGCAAGCCCCAGAGCAACTCGACGTAGAACCACATCCGCTGCAAGTACCGCAGTTGGCACCTGAGGATGCGTGGACAGCATGTGGGCCGCCAACGTCAAACCACGTTCCATCTGGAATTGGTTCTTGATTCATTGGAGCCGAATGCGCGACAGGGCGAATTGCGTTCGCATTACCGATTGCTGCGGGGTAATGTTGTGCAGACAACGATGAACAAGCGAATGCCGCAACGAATGCGAATGCGAGTGCCAATCCATTGGAATGCCATTGAATGATTGATCGTTGTAACATGCCAGTCCCTTGTGGATCGTGTTAGTAGTCGCTGAAGTTGAAAAGCTTCGGATCGATTCTCTCGAGCTCTACTGAGTTTTGCTACACATGTCGGAAGGATTACTTGAATAACTTGCCAAACCAGGAAGACTTGGCTGGTGGAGCGACTGCCGATGCTTGTTGAACTTGCGATTGCGACGGTGCATTTGGCTGCATCCCAATTGGGTAGGGACTTACACTTGCAAAAGTTTTAACGTCGACTTCGATTACTTCTGGTACGCCAATCATTTCCGGTGCATCGTTTTGTTTTAAGTTTAAAATATTACGTTGAGCGTAAGCGACTTGGTCAGCTTCGCCGCGACGGCGATAGACTTCAACCAAATTATTCCATGTTTCGGCTTTGGGGTTTATTTGGATAGAATGATTCAAAGCAACATGTGCTTCGTCCACGCGGTCCAACTGCAGAAGAGCAAAGCCGAGCTGATTTGCGTTATCCGCATTGCGGGGATTGACCTCCATTGCGGCTTGATAGCATACGACCGCTTGGCTACGACGCATTTGCGATTCGTTTGGACTTTGATCTGCTTCACGTTCCAAGGTTTTACCATATGCATACAGAAGATCGGCGGTCCAAGGGTGACCTTGAGCAGCAATAAGCCACTGTTGTTTTGCGTAAGCACGGTAGTGCTGAGCAGCTAGGTCGGGCGACACTAAATGAAGCTGCGTTTGCTTGAGGGCATTCGTCTTGTGTCCGCTGATGATTCTTTCTGTGTTTTGTCCAGCACCGGGCGTGCTGTTGGATCGATAGAAATCCGACTCTTCCGCGAAAGCAGCCAACGCTTGATCCATGGCCGGTTCGCTTGTCCAAGTACCTCCTCGGAGGTCAATCGATCGGAAGAGTGATCGCATGCCCATCAAGACTTCTTCGCGGGCGCTCAGGATTGCACCGCGACGAAGCAGATCGTCACAGTTGGCGAGATGCTGTTTGAGATTATCTTCGATCGTTTTCCATCCCGTTGGTGGTTCGATTGGAAGAGGCGACTTGGCAAGTGGCCCTCGGCTAGCATCGAGCAACTCGGCACTGACTCGGCTAGCGGTCCGCATTCTACTTTGACCAAGTTCGTCAGAAGGTGATTGCCGAATTCCGACAGATGCAGGAACTACCTGGAGACTACTTGTCGAAAATGGATAATCCGCGTCTTCCAAATTAACCAATGGCTTTATGCGTGTTTGCGGTTCATTCCCACCGATGATACCGACGACATTCGCTCGAGTTGTCGAAGCGGATTCGTAGTGTTGAGAGTTGATTGAATCCAGTTCACTTCTGTTACTGGAATTTGTGGTAGATCTTGCTTGGTCTAAGGAACGATGTTGTGCATATCGCGTACGCATCGAATCACGATTCTGAGATCGCTCATTGATTTGCGCGGCTTTCCGGATCGCTTCTTCGGTAACCGGTAGGTCGCGTATTGCTTCGCGTGGTACTGAGCTGGGAATCGAAGCGGGAACTTGAGCGGGAATCGCTTTTGTTGACTGGGGCGATGCGACTGGTTGTTGACTTCGAATGGTGGGTGTTTCGAAAGTGTCGAAACCTTTCGATTCACTTGGTCGTACAGGCTCTGGGTAACCGAGACCGACTGGATTAGATTCCAAGTCGTTTGATATTGCGACACCGCCGTAAGGAAGTCGTTGCGCCGCCGTAGGATCCGCATTTTTAATAGCTTGACGCGGTTGATTGATGAATCCCTTGGTTGTCGGTCTTTCGTAGCCAGACAACTCCATGGTCATCTCCATACCACGCGTGGACGGATCAGATGGTTGCTGGAAATCCCTTCGATCGGGCAATCCCTTTGATCCTGGGTGGACCGTTGGAATCGGATTAATGTTTCCGTTCTGCATGCTTTCTTGACCATAGACTCGGTCTATAGATTTGGCTGGCTGGCGAATCATGTTGGCTGTTGTCGACGCGGCCTGATTCTCCTGACTGCCTGCTTGGTAAACACCTGCTTGGTATGAGTCGAAGCTTGTATTGGGGCGATTCGGTTCGAGACTTTGAGGTGATCGCTCCCATGGCGAATTGGGTACATCGCGATATCGCGAATGGGAAGCGGCTGTTGGGATGCTATTGACGGAGTTCGAACTCGTCGTAGGAACGTTTGCTCGAGGATCGATAGAATTGGTTTCGCTGACGATAGTTGGACGGCCTAACGACGCACGACTTGAGTTAAAGGAATAAGCAGAACTTCTATCTGCAACACGCTGATACTGAGCGTCTTGGTAATCCGTGTTTCGTAACTCGGAGCGTGACCGCCATTGTGGAGTGTCGGAGGCGTTAGTCTGCGCTTGTATGGACTGATGTTGGCTAGCGATCATAGACAGACCACCACAGACTGTAAGCTGCGTTAATCTCTTGATACGTAATGCTTTTGCTACATTCATCGTTCGTTCAATCATCTATCTCACCAAGTAGTTCTGGCGATACCCCAAGTAATCGAAGACTCCCCTACGCAATGAGAAATCGGAATCTTCGATACAGTCCATGCAGTCGGAACACGGTAATCCTACCCGGCAAGAGACGAACCACCGTCATGACCGGATCAAACGTTACAGTTTGCCAACTTGAAGGAATCAGGCTTTCAGCAAACACATCGGCTATCCAATTGGACTTGGTAATTTAGATGGTTTGGCGAGTGTGCGTTGTGGGAATCTGCGTTTAGATCTAGCGATGACGCCCAGTCTTTTGCTATGCCAACATAGGCCGGTTCGATGAATGCTGAGTCGCCAACGCTAGCCGAGTCATTGGACGTTGCAGCGCAAGCGTGTGGCAAGTCGTTCGAATATGGCTAACGACGGGTTTAAAGTTTCCCACAGTTTACCAAATAGCACCCGAGGCTAGCGCCTACGGCACAGGAAAAATCCCCTTTTCATCGGACCCCCCGAAACAATGTACTTGTTCATGATGACGATGCGAATCCAAAGTGCGAACATAATAATTATTGTGTCTGCAATTCCGTAGGCTTGAATCGAAATACAAATTTCTCATGCTTTGCAATGTTATTACTATCACGAATCTAGACCCGCGATTTAGCGTTCGCGTTGTCGGGTTGATATTGCTGGCACTTACAACATCCATGTCAGGCTGCTCGCGGCTTCATTTGATGCATCGTGAAAGCGGAGAGACCACTCAGACAATGAAAGCTGGCGATACTTTTCTTTCAACAGTGGAAAAGGCAATCTTAGGTGAGCGTCCTTCTAACGATCGGCGATGGCGACCCGATCTTCGCGTCTTGGCGACAGCCGATTTTGAAGACGATCGCGTTCGAATCAGAAATGTCCGCAACTGCCGCTACCGAACGGAAGAAGACTACGATGTTCGTCATTACGATTTAGATTTTAAGCTAGATGATGTGCGAAGCGTTGACTTTGTGATTGTCCCATTTTCGAATATGCCTTTGATCGCGCATACTATGCTGAGTTTTGGATTGCGGAACGGCCAGTACTTCTCGATCTCGGTTGAAGGACGGCTAGAGCAAGGCGAAAACTATTCGGCAACTAACGGTACAAGCAATGAATTTGAGCTGATCTACTTGATTGGAGACGAGCGGGACTTGATCCCGCTCAGAACAGAAGTTCGCAAGGTTGATGTCTTTATTTATCCGGGGCGTGCTGCCCCTGAGCGGATCCAGCTTCTGTTGGTCGATATGCTCGATCGTGCTAACAAGCTTGCCGCCAAGCCGGAGTTTTATAACACGCTAACCAACAACTGTACGACGAATCTGGTCGATCACGTCAACACATTGCGACCGGGCGCGATCCCACGCGATTGGCGAGTCCTTTTCCCAGGTCATTCCGACAAGATGCTTTTTGATCTTGGACTACTCGATACGACCGGAAGTTTCCAAGCCGCAAAGCTTCGTGCTCGAATCAACAATCGGTCAATACTTTACAAAAATGACCCGAATTACTCAAAACGTATCCGCGACACGCTCTAACAAAGCCTTTCGACAAGCGGTAATAACCAACTGAGAAACATTCAGGTTTTCGAAGCGTGAGTAAGCTACAGTTTGGCGGTTTTTACGAGAAGAATCATTATTAGAAGCGAAAGCCACCGTTGTATTACGTTGGTGATTGTCGAAATTGCGAAAATGCGGGTGTTAATCTATACTTTGCGAAAGGCATAGCTCGGTTTAGATTCCGAGCCACGTCTTTCCCGCCCCACCTGAGAATTTCCCCGCCTCCCGGAGTTGCTTTATGCGCCAACCTTTTTGGTGCCTCGTCATATCCGCTTTGCTAACGTTCGCTTTTGAAGTGCGTCTCAATGTATCACTTCATGCCCAGCAGCCAGCAACGACTCTCGTATCAGCCAATACTTTGCCCAGCGAAACGGTATCCGGTTTTATTCAGCAGCAATGCATGGATTGCCACTCTGCCGATTCGCCAGAAGGTGGATTCGATTTAACATCTTATGCAACTCAAACGCCAACCCAGCAAGGTCTGGACGTTTGGGTCAAGATTCACGATCGCGTTGTCTCCGGTGAGATGCCTCCCAAAAATAATTTGACGAAAGAGCAAATTAATCCGATCTCAAAGACGCTCTTTGACCAGCTAGTGAAATTGGATCGACAAGCGATACTGCCGACCGGTCGTTCTGTGTGGCGACGAATGAATCGCTACGAATACGAGAACAGTCTTCGAGACCTTCTCGACGCCCCGTGGTTGCAATTGAAAACGATTCTTCCAGAGGATGGCGAGCAACAGCGATTCAACAAGATCGGCGAAGCATTGGATACCTCGCACGTGAATCTCGCGCGTTACATGCAAGCCGCCGACTATGCGCTGCGAGAAGTTGCAGCCAGCAAGCCGCAAGCACCCGAGCGGAAGGTCACTCGATACTACGCTCGTGAAGACGGTGGCTTCAAGGGGAAGCTCCGCTTTGGCGAATTCAATCGCAGTCCCGAACGAGCCGTGTTTCCGCTGATCGATTATGAAGCTGACTTAGATGCATTGAACGCCGAGGAACCTCGATACACAGTTGGCGAAAGCGACCCACAGCAACGCGAGCGTGAGTCCTTCGGAGTAGTTGCCAGTAGCTACGAACCGATCGAGCTTCGATTCAGTGCGTTCAAAGCTCCGGTTTCAGGTCGATACGTACTTCGATTTAAAGGCTATACGTTTTGGACGGCTGGAGAAGAGAAGAAGTGGTGGCGGCCTGTTCGCGAAAAGACTTCCATTGGTCGTCGTTCAGAACCAGTTGCGATCTACTCCGTGTCACCTCCTCGCCAACTGCGAAAGTTAGGTGAGTTTGATTTTCAAATTGAACCATCAGTACAAGAGTTAGATGTTTACTTGCTCAAGGGCGAATCGATTCAGCCCGATGCAGTTCGTTTGTTTCGCTCCAGGCCACCCAACTTCCGGAACCCATTGGCCGAGAAAGATGGCATGCCGGGAGTAGCGTTTAGTTACATGGAAGCCGATGGTCCAATTCATGATCAATGGCCCACCGCAGGTCAGAAGAAACTCTTTGGTGACTTGAAAGTTTCTAAAACGGCATCAGGGTTCAGTGTGGAATCAAAGGAACCGATCGAGGATGCAAAGCGGCTTTTGTCGAACTTTCTGAAGGCAGCTTACCATCGCCCTGGCCTGATGAAAACTGAGCCGATGGCGTTAGCCACGGGTGTTGACGTTGCCACGGTTTACCAGCCAGCACCCGAGGCTAGCGCCTACGGTTCAGGAAAAACCGCATTTTCATCAGACCACCATCGCGCCGGGGATGATCCCGAGCTGGATCGGTTTATGAAAGTCGTCAATGGAGCACTCGCATCGCAAATTTCATTTCAAGAAGCCATGTTCGCGGGGTACACGGCGATACTTTGCTCACCGGAGTTCCTTTGCTTGGAAGAGCGAGTTGGTCAGTTGGAGGACTCGGCGATTGCTACACGATTGAGCCTCTTTCTTTGGAACAGCCTCCCGGATGCGGAGCTTCGACAGCTTGCCGAAGAGGGAAAGCTCACTGATAAAGCGACTGATAAAGCGATTCTAAAAAAGCAGGTGCATCGGTTGCTCGACGATGAACGATCAATGCAATTCATAGATGCTTTTTTGGCCTACTGGCTCGACCTTCGCAAGATCAATGATACGTCGCCAGATGAGCGACTTTATCCCGACTATTACTTGGATGATTCGTTGGTAGATGCGGCTCTGAATGAAACTCAGTTATTCTTTCGAGAGCTAATTCGTGAAAACCTTCCAGCGAGAAATCTTGTCGATTCGGATTTTGCGTTTCTCAATGAGCGACTTGCACAGCATTACCAAATTCCAGAAGTTCAAGGAGTTGCGATGCGTCGTGTTGCTCTTCCTGCGAACAGTCCTCGCGGTGGAATCTTGACACAGGCGAGTGTATTGAAAGTCACCGCCAACGGGACGACTACTTCACCTGTTGTTCGCGGCGCGTGGGTCAATGAACGCATACTTGGAATCAAAAATCCTCCGCCGCCTAAGAGCGTCCCCGCCGTCGAACCCGATACGCGAGGTGCAACCACCATTCGTCAGCAACTAGAATTGCATCGCGCTGACACCAGTTGCAATAGCTGCCATGCGATAATCGATCCCGTTGGTTTTGCATTAGAAAACTTTGACGTGGCTGGCGGTTGGCGCGATCATTACCGTAGCTTGGGTGACGATGGCGATCCGATAGAAGGCGTTGGGAAAAATGGTCAGCCATTCACCTTCCGAAAAGGTCCGCCGGTCGATGCATCCGGAAACCTGCCGAATGGAAAGACGTTCTCGGATATCAATCAAGTAAAGAAGCTACTCGTCGATGATGAACGGGCTATCGCCAAGAATATGCTGCAACAGCTAGCCGTATTTGCGACCGGTGCACCAATGCGTTTTAGCGATCGTATCGAGGTCAATCAAATGTTAGATCGGCTATCAAAAGATGATTACCGATTACAATCTATTATCACCGAAATTGTTATTAGCAACTTGTTCTTAAACAAATAATACAACGGCTCTTAGAGCGAGATTCAGCCATGTCCATGTCACTCAAAAACAAATCTCTCCCACGTCGAACGTTCCTGCGAGCGGTTGGAGTTGGAATTTCGCTGCCGCTACTCGATGCGATGCTTCCGGCCGTCGCGACCGCTTCTCAAAAAAGTCAATTCGATGTGAATAATCCGCCAAGGAGAATGCTTGGGATTTGTAATAACCTGGGGCTATTACCCGAGCAGTTTTTTCCAAGCACATCCGGAGGCCAGTATGAGCTTTCGCCGTACCTGAAGCTTCTTGAAAAGCATCGCGATGATTTTACAGTCTTCAGTGGTGTTTCCCATCCCGACGTCGATGGTGGACATCCCGCAGACATTTGCTTTCTTACAGCCGCTCCCCATCCCGGAAGCGGTGGCTTTCGTAACACGATCTCGCTTGATCAGTACATCGCCGAACGTGTTGGGCATCTCACGCGATTTCCCTCGCTAACGCTGGGTGTAAACGTTCAAAAAGGTCAACGCAGTTTGTCTTGGACTGGTGCTGGCGTTTTGATCCCATGCGAAGAGAAACCGTCGAGCGTTTATAAGCAGTTATTCTTGCAAGGCTCCGAGAAGGAGATTCGTGAGCAGCTTCAAAAGCTCGAAGTTGGTAAGAGCATCATGGACGCCGTCAAAGGTCAAACCAAAGATCTTGTGCGGACTCTTGGGCCAAAGGATCGAGATCGAGTCGACCAATACTTGACTGCCGTTCGCGAACTCGAGTTGCGTTTAGAAGCGGCTGAAAAGTGGGAAGAAGTTCCAAAACCGAAGACGTCGGCACCGGCTCCGTTAGATCCTAGCGATCCCAAAGAGTACATGGAAAAGGTTCGATTACTCTACGACATGTCGAAACTAGCACTCGAGACCGATTCGACGCGTGCGATTACTCTACTGCTAGACAGTGTCAATTCGCCAACCATTGAAGTCCAAGGGGCCGATATTCAGGAAGGGTATCACAACTTGTCACACCATGGAAAGAATCAGAAGAAGCTTCAGCAGCTTGAAGCCATCGACCAATGGCACATGCGATTGCTAGATGAGTTGTTCTCGAACTTGAAGAGCGTTAAGGAAGGAAACGAAACACTTCTAGATCGCACTATGATTGTCTACGGAAGCAACCTCGGGAATGCAAATACGCACGTCACGACAAACCTACCCGTTCTGTGCGCTGGCGGTGGCTTCCGGCATGGGCAGCATCTTGCCTTTGACACGCAAGACAATTATCCGCTTCCAAATCTATTTGTATCAATGCTGCAGCGTATTGGACTGGAATCCGATCGATTCGCCACATCAACAGGTACCATGCGCGGTCTCGATTCGATTTAGCTTTCAAGTAGCTGGGTTGAATTTGTAATGTGGTTGTCTTCCTGAGCCGTAGGCGCTAGCCTCGGGTTCTATCGGGCAATTTGAAGTGCAGTTGTAACCCGTGGCTAGCGCCATCGGCTCAGCACTCGCGTTGGCAAGCTACTACGTGGCTCAAGGCATCTTCTCCGGTGCAAATGCGGTGTACCAAGTGCCCTTGTCGAGCTATCCTGTAGATGTGATGACCTGCAAGTTGTTTTCTCGATTGAATTGGCCGCGGCTTTCTGAATGCCTCGAAAAAGTAGCAAAAGTAAATCCAATCCTGAGCCGATGGCGCTAGCCACGGGTATTGGTTCTCCTAGCGATTACAAAGCAACATCCCTCGCTTGCGATATGTCAGGGGTGTCACCCGGGGCTAGCGCCCGCGGCTCAGGGATCTCACCCGAGGCTAGCGTCTACGGCTCAGGGATTACCAAGTCAAGGGAAGTTCAGCCGCACAAGAGCGTAATCTCCATCCGCGGTGCGAGAACTCATAATCTCAAGAACGTAGATCTAGACATTCCGCATGGTAGCTTCACGGTCATCACCGGGGTCAGCGGCAGCGGGAAAAGCTCGCTTGCTTTCGACACGCTCTACTCGGAAGGCCAACGGCAGTACATCGACAGTCTTTCGCCTTATGCAAGGCAGTTCGTCGATTCGATGCCGCGGCCGGACATGGATTCGGTCCTAGGACTGCAACCGACGCTCTGCATCGACCAACGTCAATCGGCCCTCAATCCGCGAAGCACCCTCGCCACCATCGCTGAAGTTTATGACTATCTGCGACTTCTCATGGCTCGCGTTGGAACGGTGCACTGTTACAAGTGTCACGCACCGATTCTGCAGCAATCCGCAGACGAGATGGTCCAAGCTCTTTCTAATTATCCGGAGGGAACGCGGCTGACATTGATGGCGCCGATTGTTCGTGATCGCAAGGGAAGCCATTTCGACGTTTTTGAAAAGATGAGTAAGGCAGGTTTGCTGCGAGCTCGTGTCGATGGCGAACTGATTGAAATCGAATCGCCACCCAAACTGGAAGTGCGGAGAAATCATTCGATTGATGCTGTTTGTGATCGTTTGGTACTGCGTTCGGATTCTTACGAGCGGTTGCTCGCTGCAGTCTCTCTCTCTTTAAAACTATC
>JANODQ010000146.1:0-8109 GCA_031412775.1 Pirellulaceae bacterium
AAGAGGTGAACCGACAAACCTACGAAACACATGAACAAGCCACACGCTCCGTGATCGACTATATCGAACGATTCTACAACCCAATTCGCATACACACGTCGGTCGCTCGCCCAAAGTGGTGACCGATGGCTGCGCAGATGAAGGCAGATTTCAATCCCCTGCCTTCGTTGGAGAGTCCCGAGTAAGCGGCCCTTCAACAGAAAACTTTACCAGAAATTAACACCGATCCACTGTCAACTTTTTATGGGGAGTTCCACTTCCTAAAGCCGAGTTGTTCAAAGCATTTACGCCTAAATTAAAATAAGAGCCCCATAGGGAGTCAATATTTTTGTGGGCCTTCTGTTTGGGAGACAAATAGGACTCCCTTGGTAATCGAGGCCGTTCCAATGTTTTCTCAACGCTACCAATTGCGGTTATCGGCGTTGCCGATTGCGCGTTAACGTTCGCGTCGACATGTGTCGTTGTAAGACTGATGTTCGTTCCCAAAGCAAGGATCGTTAAGCTTGCAGATGCGGCGATTGCTAAGCGAATTTGTCCCGACGAACCTCGATAACCGTCTACGGAAATTTGATATATCTGACCCGCGACAACTGTGAACGAAACTCGGCTCGTCAGGATGGAACTCGCCTCATCATCATTGGCGGCAATGACTGTCAAGGCAGTTAGACTGGAGCCGCTGTAGATCCCCAGAGCCGTATCGAAGGTGCTACCGGCTGTAGTCATGGTAACTGTCCCAGTTGCTGGTGCCGTCCATGACCACCATACCGATTTGCCTCCCGTCGCGCCAGCATTTTTAGGTTCCCCTGTTTCGAGAGTGGCTCCAATGTTGGTGCCGGTAATGACAACGCTGGTTCCCGTCACGGCGGTCCGGTTAGCGAAGTTATTGTTTGCCACAATCGCTAGGCGAATTTGCCCCGATGCCCCCTTGAAACCATCAACAGAGATCTGATACGTCTGCCCGGCGATTGCCATGAAGGTCGCGAGGCTGGTTACAATCGAGCCGCTTTCATCATCACTTGCTGCTACAGAAAATAGGGCGTTCACAGCAGTGCCCGTGTAGATGCCTAACGTTGTATCGAAGGAACTTCCAGCGGTGCTGATGGAGACAGCGCCACCGCGCTGGGCAGTCCAACTCCACCAGACCGATTTTCCACCTAACGCACCGGCGTTGGACGGCTCTCCCAATTCCCTCGTGGATTTCGTGTTGTCGCCAGCTGCGGATAAGTTGGCCCCGACCAGCAACGTCCGGGAACCGAAACTGTCGCTACTTGAATCGACAGGCGCTGGAGCCACTTGCAACTGCAAATTGATTCTTCCAGAAGCACCGTTATAACCGTCTACTGAAAAGCGATACGTCTGTCCTTTGGTAGCAGAAAACGATACTTGGCTTGTTAACAGTGAGCCGTTTGCATCGTCGTTGGCAGCAACTTTCGTCAAATTATTGATCGCTGTTCCTGCGTAGACACCCAGAGTTGTGTCGAAGTCGCTCCCGGCTGTTGCAACCGTCACAGTGCCTGTCGATGGCGTAGTCCAACTCCACCAAACCGACTTTCCTCCAGTGGCGGCAATGTTAAAGGGCTCTGCAATTTCAAATGTCGCTCCGAGGTTCTTTCCCCAGGCAGTCAGCCCGCTACCGCTCAAAGGTGTAGCATTGACTAAGTTATCGTTAGCGACACCGTTGGCGCCCAGTGTATAGCTGTCGACCAGCGTGCCGCCGCCTGCTATCGATAAAAACTCGAATTTCAATGTCGTAGGACTGGTTACGAGACGCATCGCTCCGAAGTCGGTGTTGTAGCGGAATATGCTGCCGCCAATAGGCGCGTTGAATGAAGTGATCTCCGCACCACCTAAGCCATTAACGATATAAGTCATGTCATCCACATCCAGTCGCTCATACTGATGCTGATGACCTGCAATTACTGCATTAACACCCCATTGCTTAAATGGCCAGCGTATGATTGCAGTTGACCCACCGGAAGAATAGGGCGCGTGATGGAAATAGACGACTTTAAAGGTCGATTGCGACCTAGCGACTCCATCGCGAAGCCACAGCGCTTGAACGGAACTGCTTGAGATGCCGTCAGGTTCGTTAGGATCACTGTCTAACGCAAAAAAGTGTACGTTGTCTAACACAAAATCGTAGTATCGCTCATTGCCTGGCAAGGTGAAATAATTGAAGTACGGTTGGGCACCTGACGTCTCCCAATCGTGATTTCCCAACACTGGAAAAAAGCGGTTGGTCGGCGAACCCGCGCCATAGTTGCCTCGGTAGTTGCCGATGTATTCCTGATAATACTGTCCTATGTTGGCGTCGATCGTGGCGGCGGAACCTACTGGGTAGTTGTTATCTCCCAGCGTAAGGATTGCCTGGGGACTCCAAGTTTTTACCATATTGGCGACGGTTCTCTCGCCCGCCCCGCTGTTGCCATAATCGCCAATAACCGCAAAAGTTGCTAAAAGAACTTTTTCTTCTAGGGTCTCGAAGCGTATCGACCGCTGCCGCGACCGGACGCGTTTGTGGGCGTTATTACGATCGCGTCGGTTGCGATGAAATGGCCAGCGATACGAAATCAACTTTTGAAGAGAAATCATGATGTGGAAAATTGGTGGCAGAAACGAAACGAGCGAGGCAACGGGCGAGAGTAACTTGATCGCGCGCGACAAGCGAGTGTCTACACGATAGTAGTCAATCGTTTCAGGTCGTGCACCAAAAATAAGCCCTCTCCCAGCAGTAGCAACCGCGACGTCGGAGCCGAACAGTTACACTTTTTATCTGGTCACACCTTCTGCTACCGCACAGATATTTAGAACTACTCGAGTATTTAGAACTACTTGAGCAAGCCAACTAATTTGGCCTTTGGAGTTCCGAAATGACATTTCGATGCTTGCCGGACCTATCCTGTTGGATCGCTTCAACTATCTGCACTTCGACAGGCAAGCCGCTGGCAAGTTCAGAAATCTCGAGGGCCATTTTTTGTTTGTCGGGCAAATGCCGTGGATTATTCAGCTCTACAAAGACGGTCAATGAGTAGTCGGGCCGCTGACGGATCTGAAAACGTCTTACATAGGACAAAAATGTCTCCTCGAAGGCACCATCCAATGCAGTGGGATGAAGGCACTCCCCAGTAGGCGTGTACAGCAAGTCACCACAGCGACCTGAGACAGCCCCCATGATGGCAAAACCGCGGTCGGGCAAGCCGATCGGTTGGTCCGTGATATCTCCAATGTTGTAGCGTAAAAGCGGGAAAGAAGGGTTGTTTAACGTCGTCAATAAAATATCGAACAATCCGTCGTCGCGGGGCACCGTCTCCACGTACACGATGTCTTCGCGTACCCGCAACGTGCGGTCGGGCCACTCTCCAGCCACATACCCAAACTCGACACATCCGTACTGCACAATACAAGGAACATTAAAAGCCTGTTCAATGGTGCGAACCATTACCTCAGTGGCTGGTTCCGAGGTAATATTGACGACCTTCAGCGACGGACATGTAAAGCCCTGCTCCTTCGCTTCCAACGCTAGTAAAAAGGCAGACCGACTAAATGCGTAAAGTGCTGAAGGCTTAAATCTCGCTATCGTAGATAAATAACCATTCAAGCACTCCTTGCCAAGCGTACTTGCCGATAACCTTGTACGGTTGCGAAGTTTATCTTCAATGATTTCTCGGCATTTCCTGACTGCCCCCTCAAATCCTTTCTTTTTCGTCGTGCTCACGTCCCAGAGGAACGCCATACGATCAAATACATCGTGACCCCACATGCGGTAGTAACGATAGCCCGCACGCAACATTTCCTGATGCGCGAGGTGCGATCTGAATGCTCTTAGTGGAGTGTTGGTGGAACCCGACGTCCTGTACCAATTGCCTGCTTGAGGCCGCTCCGAGAAATAATCAAAAGGATTTGCACGCAACAAGTCCTTGTCCAATACTGGCACTGTTTGAGTGTAGTGAAGTAAGGATTGGAATTCGCACGGTAAATTTTTTCCTGATTGCAGCCGGCGAAAGTAAGGTACGTGCGAGATTGCATGACGCCATACCTGATTCAATCGCTCAAGTTGAAAGGCCTCAATTTGTGCCCGCGTCCAACTTTCACGGTTCTCCAACTCCGCGAAGCACTGATACGCCTTTCGGAACCTAGGTAAATACCGAGCAAATTGCATTCTGAAATCTCACGATGTCGCCGCGTCTATATGAAGATTAGTAGTTAGTTTAATCGGTCGACGGACTATTGGTCAGGGAAAGTTATTGTTTGATTTTGCAGAAGCTGTTGCATTTAGTTCGTTCAGTGTTTTAACGGATTGTGTTCTCGCTTGTGCAAAACAAAACTTGATTACCACCTCATGGGGGGGGTGTATGGGTGGTGTTGTAGGGGTGGTGGGGGGTGAGCTGATGAAACGTGAGCCTTCTTAGTTCGAAGTTCCGTCACCTCGGAGTGTAGACTTTGGACTTCCGCCAAAAGCGAAATTGTTCAGCAAGGGAAACCTATTCGAGCAGAGGTGCAACGCTAATACCTTGCGGATAAAATATTCTAGCAATCGACGCTCGATCGCTATCGCAAATCGCCATACCTTCGGCGAATTTTTACATTCATGAAACAATAGTGAATGACCTCATCGCCAAAAGCCTCCAGCATGGCGATTTCGGCCGCTACGCTCTGATTTTCGCCGCCAGGCTGTTGGTATTAAATTAAGTTCAGGCAGGATTTTCATTAATGAGTTCAATCGCTTAGTATGGTCGGTGAATACTGGTAGATTACCGCCGCACTCAGCCCCGCGCCATAAACGCACCAGAACCAGATACCGCCGACTGGCCCTTCTAAAAAGACGTCAAAACTTGCTCGAATGATCAAAGCTGACCAATAAGCAAGCAAGAACACGAACAAACTGTTCCACTGGCTGTGCGCACGACTGTAAGTCCGTGAGATGCAAGTTAATAACAAAAACAACCACAAAATTTGGGGTAGGATCCACAAAAAAAGCCCTGGAACACCGGCTCGCGCTAGCATAGTGAGGTGCCCATTGTGTGGACTGCGGAGGAGACCTTCCCATTGAGTACCTTGATAGCCATCAGAGTCAGCCAAGTTGATGCCAAAACCTTTACCGGTCCAAAAATATTCCCCGTACACCGTATAATTGACAATGTCTTTCCACCAGTTAAGCCGCCAGCGTTTGGTCGAATCAAGCTCGCTATTTCCAGAGTTGTCTAACACGCTGAAAACGCTTTCAAGAACTTGCTGGGCAGAGAATTCACGATCCTTGCCGGGTATTTCGATTCGCAAATCGATGACTGCCAAAAACAAAAACACTCCGATGGCACCGATGATAACCGACCAAATGACACGACTGTGTGGTCTAAATACAAAGCAGATACCAACCGCCGCAATAAAGGCTATCAGCCCTCCACGACTGGCTGCTCCTGCCACGGCTACGCAGGCTAAAAGAGGCAGAAACCACAAGGCGTGAGTCGGCCGGCGGAGATCACTGGCCCAAAAAGCGAACACTCCCGCCGCATGCACCAATACGTCTCCCACCTTAACGTCCACAATCGGCTGTTTCACCCACGGGTAGTTTGGTGCAAGCTCCAGGAGACTCACTGCATAAGTGAAAGGAATGACTAAGACAAATATGAGAGCGAATCGCTCGTACCATTTAATTAATTGTTCGAGTTTAGTGGGTTCTGCCAGAAGCGTTCCCGTAATTAACAACGCGAAGGCAGCGTAACCCCAAATCATCGCATCGCGAAAAGCATCAAAACCATATTTTCCAACATGCGGAACCATAGTGAAAGTTCCCCATAAGAAAAGTGCAAGCAGCGTCCACACGACAGGCAAGCCGACCACATAGCGCCAATTTCCGTACCACAAGAAAATCGCAGCGCCTGTGAGCATGACCATTTCACCAACAAAAAGAGGGGGAATTCCTAAGTAAGCAATGCCTTTTCCTAGAATGGCATAGCCCAGCAACAGGCAGCATAACGCCTTGAACCACGTCTGCTGCACCCTCGCGCCAGCCGGAGACATCACGGGATCCGTTACATTTTCATGGAGTTGGTCCGCGTACTCTGACGAATTACTGGACATGGCTCACCCCTACTGCTGTGCCGATCAAATCATTAAACATCTTGTCGAGGCAACGCTGGGTTAAACGCTTGACCACGATTCTCCAGAGGCCCGATGGCGACAAAGAAACCGCCAGATGCTTTACATGCGTTCTAGCACACCCGCGGACTTCATCAATGAAAGCCTGCTGCTTACTCTGACTATCAATGGTTTCTAAAAATTGTTTGAAAACAGCTCTAACGAACGCTAACTGTCGCCTTCTAGCAGCGGGGCTTGCTAGGGTGCTCTTTAGACTTGCAGCGACTGAGAAAGCAAGATAGGCCAAATCGCGAGAAGCTGGATACCAATCGGCCGCAATGTGCTCGCAGGGAAAGAAGCTTTCTGGCATGCCAGGATCTAGGAAACTGATCACCGATTGAGAACTATCGTAAAGGATATTTTTCAGATTCAAATCGCCGTAGAGTATATTACGCGACCAAATGCATCGCAACGCAGCCACCACTGCCTCTGACTCGTCAGCCAGCGTAGGGTCCGAACGTAGCCAGTTTTGAAGGGATTCTCCCCGCACCCGACTCATGGCAATAGCCAATGGGTTTCGGGAAACAAAGTAAAGTTCGGGCGTCTCGAAAGTCCAGTGGCGGTAATGCCACCCATTGAGCACTTCATGAAATTGTCTGAGTGTCTGTACTTCATTTTCAAAAGCGGTCTCGCCTTCCGCCGACACACACTTATAAACTTTTACAACTAGCTCTTTACAAGTTTCTATCGTGCGATTTCTAGTGGCCAAAAATACGTCCGCTTGATATCCCTGCCCGAGCTGACTTACTTGCCATGGCTCGTGCGAATTTTCCAAAGTGCCTGGAAGTTGCTCGAGCACTTGCTTTGCTATACAATTGCCACGACTTAGCGCGTTGATCATGACCGATCCTGCAATTCTAGCTGTTTGCAACACCGCTCGGCAATCAGTTCCAGGATCGTATCGCAAACGTTGGCAATAACGCGGTCCAGTTGTTGGGAGCCGTCAACAATCTTTCCATTTGGCATTGCTGCAACCAAATCCCGATACGCTATTCTTTGTTGTTGCGAAACTTCGAAAGGCACCTCTTGTTTTCGGGCTTGCAAGATTTCGGCGGGTACATCTAACAGTACGACCAATTTCGGTCGTGGAATACACTTCCAAATACAACGCAATAACCATTTCGGGCCTGCATAGCGATACCGTACCGGGTCAACGATGCAATCGATGACATGTCGATCATGAAGAACCAAAGAACCTCGCACTAGCGCTGGATAGACCGTGAAGTAGTAACCTGGACAGTAATAGGTCCACCAATAGAAAATCGCCCGCAGCACGGACGAAGCAGGCGAACGCGGCCGGATGTTATGCGGAGCCGAAGGATCGCCAACAGCGCGATTCAATAGTCTTGGAGGAAAGCTACGACAATCGGAATCGAGGAAAACGGGAGCGAGCGTTTCCCGCACACCCGCTGCCACTGAGGACTTCCCTGCGCCATCGGGGCCAAGCAATACCAGGTGAAATCCAGTAGGCGTGAACCATCTACGAACGCGACGGCAGACTCCCTGAAGAAAATTAAGCACCACCTGAAACGGTTGTCGCACAACAGCTTTAATTATCAAATGTCGCTTGAGTTCGCGCAGCCTTGTCTGGACCGGCTGCCAGTCTCCTGTGTCCGCGGCTAAAGCAATCATGTCTCCGCTGACTTTACCAAAGAAACGGAAGATTTGTTCGCGGCAAGCTGTTGGATGTTCTTTATATAGCTGACCTAATCGCACAGCATGCGATCTGGAGATTTTCTGCTTGGTAATTCTGCGGATCAAGCTGCATCCAAATTCGGTCTCTGCCGCCGGTATGTAGAACTCCTTGTACCGTTGCCGCCCATGCAAGATTTCGGCCCCGCTATAGAAAGGAACACGCTTATTAAGATGCAACCCATCGCTTAAATCGAGTTGCAATAACTCCGAAGCGTTCCCCTCGCAGCGACTTCGTAGCACAATGCCGTGAGCTCCTCCTTGGATCCACTGAACTAAGGT
>JANODQ010000147.1:0-16174 GCA_031412775.1 Pirellulaceae bacterium
CCAGCGGAATCCGCATGATGCCGTGGGCGAGCGGACTGCTTCGCGACCATGGAAAGGTGAAGTACGAGAGCTTCCGAAACGAAATGGACGCCTCGGTGTTCGCCTGCCTCGGTCAGCGAGATGGCTGCATTCGGTTGATGAAGGATCTTGCAGGCCGGACCGATTTTGTTCCTCAGGCAACCTGGCTGGCACTGGGCCCCCACGGACCCGGTGGCAAGTTCGTGCCGATCGGGACGATCCAAGGATTACGCATGGACGCGGCAAAGGAATCCGATCAAAGTCGCATCCTTGAAGGGCCACAGGGATCGATCCAAAACGTCGGGATTATTCCAGGCTGTCGCGGAATGGGGCTGGGACGCGTGCTCCTGGCATATGCCTTGGCGGGGTTTCAGGAAACTGGATGTAGATCGGTCTCTTTGGAAGTAACGTCTCACAACACGGCTGCAATCCGTCTTTACCTAAGCATGCAGTTTTCCATAGCAGAAACTGTCTACAAAGTTGCGGATGTTCCGATCGCGTAAAATGGTTGGCTGCCGAGCAATGCGGTTTGCCGAAAATCTTGATTTCTGCTCGTACGGGTGCAAATTCTAAGTGTAAATCTTGCACATTTTAAAATTCAGCAACCGAATTTTGTAACGCTTTTGACGACATTTCAGTTCGTTCCATTTGTAACTTACTCGGTAACGAGTTTGGTTGCGGCAACCAAAGGCAGAGGATTGGGGACAAGCCATGTCAAACGTATTGATAGGTAATTCCAAGTGCGATGGCTATGAAGATCTCGTGTCTATGGTTCGCGATTGTAAATGCAACGTTCAAGTGGCTCCAGACTATGAGTCGGCGTTAAGAATAATCTTAAGTAGCCGCTTTCAGATTCTTATTCTGGAATGGCAAAACTCATCAGACGAAGTACGGCTGATGATTGATTCGATTCGTAACAATCATCGTTCGCGTCGAATGCATATTATCGCGATTTCCGTGAACCGGACCACAGAAATGGTTGCCGGTGCCCTTAAAGCAAAAGTAAACGATTTTTTCTCGTGGCCCATTTCAACCAGCGAGATCCGCCAAAGACTCATGTGGGCCTAGCACGAACAAAAATTGCTCGCTTAATAGTTACCTGTGCACGATTTCTGAAAAGATCTTCAACGAGTTAGCGACGAAGAATCTTTCGGTCCCGTCTTTGCCATTTTAGTGGTGGAACTTGAAACAGGAATCAGACTTTCACTAGTACCTGTGTTCTCCTCCAATTGTCGAGCGACTGATCCAGAAATTACCGGTCCCGTTCCCATCATCGACCAGTGCTGATGGTCGCTTCGTGCAAGCGTGAATCCCGAATTGATTACGGGTTGATTAGTCTTGGAATCGGTTGCAATGATGCACAACTTTGCAGTTCCCATCGCCCGTTTGCGTTCGTAAATGGTTACCTTGGGGATTGTCCCCATAAGGCCCAGCGGTACAGCAGGCGAACCGACTTCGAGATCTGTTCGATCCGTTCCGATGGCTCCCGAAGCAACTTCCATCACTACATCCGAGGCATCGGCTTTGTCGACCAATGTGCAACCATTTCGAAGCAGTCGCGATCGCATACTCATCAACACATAGTTCTTATCAACCGAATCGAGATAGTCCGCCTTGAGAAATACTTTAGCACCAGAAACTGGTGTAAAGTCGACCTTGTCGAGCGACTGATCAACGGCACTACTGATAAGCAATTGCTCTAAACCAGTTCGAGCCGTATCCGATTCCTTCATCGAAGCGCAGCCGGAGAAAACTAGTCCCAGTGCGAACAGAGCGATGCGATGAAAAATCATTTTGCAAAGACCTCGAAAAGACCAGCGTCTGCCCAAAAAATAAGATAACTTGATCGTCTGATAGCACACTTCGAGTATTCAAGTCAACTGAAGCATATTTTAAGTTCTTGCAAACATAGATTATTGCTACTCAGAGATACTCCACCGATGGACGACCCCGGACTCGCCTGACGAGAGAAGATACGAACGGCTACTCGTCGGCGACAAGCTGTACTGAGGATCGATATGATTTGGCAGTGTAAGAGTTCTCATGATCTCGCTTTTCTCTGAATCAAAAATTCTCACGCTGCCATCAATCGATGTTCCCGCAAGGAGTGATGGATGTCCCTCTAGAAAGTGAACCGCTGAGAGTTCGTTATCAACTGCGATTGTGCTCACGCATTCGCCCAGTTTGATATCCCAAGTCTTGAGCATTCCGTCAGCCCCCACGCTTGCGAGCCGACTACCATCGCGATTCCAATCAAGTCCCAGAACGTAGCCAGTGTGACCTTCAAAGTTCTTTATTTGTTCTGAGCTGCCCGCGATTGCCATGTTATCAACACGCGCGGTCGCTTCCTGAATTGCGTCCGGACGAATCAGCTTGATCATCTTGTCAGCACTTCCCGTCGCCAGAGTCCGGCCGTCGGGTGAGAAAGCAACTGACGAAACAGAATCAGTGTGTACCTCCTGAAGAAGCATACGCAGAGAAGCCTTCGAGCCATGTAAATTAACTACCGCTACCGTTCCTGAACGACTTGGCTGCCCACTGCCAATGGCCAACTGCTTGCCGTCCGAACTGACTGCGAGTGAACTCACTCGGTCTTCAATCCATCGGCCTCCCTCTTTCTCAAACGAGACAGACGACAACTTTTCACGAAGAACCACTTTGGGAGTCTGGTTTTTTTGGGGATCTACCGTGACAAATTCAATCCCCCAAATGATTACTTCATCTTGAGAGCCGGTCGCCAACCAGCTTCCATCAGGACTTACAACCATCGTGTCGATTAATCCAACATGAGCGTTGGCAAGGATCAATCGCGGGCTTGATTCTTTTGATATTGTATCCATGTACAAGTCGTTGCCACGACTGTAAACAACTAAATCTTTGTCAGCGATCACGCCTATCCCGTAGCTAGATTTGACTGAGGCATCCAACTCCTTTTCAGAAGCTACAACATTCAACGATGGATCGTTCAGAACTGTTGCATCATCAAACTTCGCACCGGCATTGATCCAACGCGAGAGACGATTAAGTTGATCAGAACTTAAGGGGGAGGCCGCGACAGCGTTTCCTTCCGGCGGCATGATGGAATCGGTCACTCCTGTTACACGCTGCATGATCAGACTATCCGAAGCGTTGCCCGCTATTACCAAAGGCCCCGAATCACCACCTTTCGTAAAGTCCACGTGCGACTCGAGACTCAATCCCCCGTCGGGTTTTTTTGAATGGTGGCACGCAAGGCAATTGCGACGAAGAAATGGCTCAATGTCTTTTGAATAGTTCACCTCTTCCGCATAAGCGTTTATGGCCGTCACCAAGACAATGCCACCTGTGCGCAAAATCATGCGCGTCTTCAAAGTTTGCCAAATTGTCAATGAACCCAAAACGTCGCCTCTACAATATGCAATTCAAGAATCTACTACATACACCCTCGAATAAGATCCTACCAAGACTTCGCACTTTATCACCAACCCAATTTTCTCTTATCCGGAAATGCTCAGTAGTGTTCTAGTAAGTCGAAACCGCGTTGGCATACTATGGTTGTGGGCTTGCCGGTGGGATCAGTGCAATGGTTCGCGGCAGGCTCCAGAGTTGGACATTCAATACATTTTTTGTGTTTGCTTGCACTTGGTCTGACTGCGACTCAGTCGATTGCAGTTGGTTTGTTTGCAATTTTGTCTCGCCAATCATTATGAGCTCGAAGTTAGCTAGCGATGTTGCGTCTTCGATTGTCATTTCTAGCTCCCCTTCGAATTGATCACCTTGAATAGTGAGTTCCGAAAGCGAAACACCTTTGGGGAGATGATAGCCTTGGATCACGACAGGTTGATCCACACCTTGACCGCGCAGAACTCGCACAAATAATTTATGCTTTTGAGGTTCTACATTCTTTTCTTGCGAGTCGCGATTTCTCTGCGTAGCATCACTTTTTGGCGGCGTAAGAATTGGCAGTTGGATCGACGTTGTGGTTGAGATGTCTTCGCGACTGCTTCCAATGCGAATCGCAATGGGGACCGTGTAAGCCGTACTGGTTGCAAGTGACAATCCCTGAACCAATCGTGCTAACGGCACCGGGCGAGTGGGTATCGGTCCGTGGGTTATTTCCGCTGCATATGCGAGTGTCTGATCCAATGGATTGGATTCATTTATCGATGAAGACTGAATCGGTTTTCCAAGTATTCGCAATGGTGTTTCCATTTGATTTGAATCAAGCTGTGTGCAGTCGATCATCAGTGAGGATTGATTGGAACCGGACGCAATAACGACTGGTTTGCAGTGGACTCCATCCGGAAGTTTGTCGATGTGGACTTCAATCGGATCAGCAAACCCGTCACGTCGAATCGCGATCACTTCGATGCATCCGATTTGTTTTTTAAACAGCGTGGGAGGAACTGGACTGGATTCCTCGGGCTTAGAGGCGGGAGCGGCGAAGTAGCTTAACAATTCAAAGTCAGGTTGAGGATCACGAAGCTGAAGGTAGTAGTTCTTGCTATTCGCTTGTCGATAAATATCCTGTTGCGAGCGTTGCTGGTCATAGAGCACGATTCGATAAAGACCTTCTTTTTTGGCTGTAAAAACGAAACACGGATCGGAAGATCGTAGCGTGAGATCTTCGGTCCCAATTGATAATTGGTCGTCGACATCTACAGCAGATATAATCTTCTCTGGTTTACTTTCTGAAGTCGCTTCCGAATTGTTCCCGTCCGAATTCGTTCCTTCCGAAGTCAAAGGTGGAAATACGGAGATCTTGATATCGGTTGCTTGGCCGAGGTGGCTCGAAAGAGTATCGATGGCGATCGATTTCCCTTCTTCGAGAAATACTTCGAACGAGTCTTTATCGCGAGGGTTATCAAAACGACCAGACACGACACTTTTAAAACCTATCGGCATCGGGTGATTGTCGTTAAACCCCTGTTCGTGATGAACAAGCAGCGGTCGACTGGTATCTATCTTTGCGGCAAGCAATTCCGATGGCTCGGTAAACATTTTCGGATTCGCACGGTCGATTGAAAGCCTTGACTTTGCATCGAATAAATCGAAAGAGGATGCTTGCTGTGTGAGTTGAATTGCGTAGGGGAAGTCTGGGCCGCCTCGATAGAGTTGATCCGAAATTTTTAAAAGGTATCGCCCGGGTTGCTTGGCTTCGAAATCGATCGACTTATAAGAAAAACTCTTGCAGGCAACAACCGACACCGGCTCATTCACCGGCCCACGAACCTCCAGCAGCACGACGGCTTGAGAATCAAATGCCCGAGTCGTGCAGTCCAACCGCCAGTGCGATTGCTCTGGCAGATTGAGCTGGAAGTAAACTTCCTTACGAGGCTGAAAGCGGCCGGAGTAAATGATTCCGCTACCGACTGGAAAGGATCGTTCGGGGGAATTGTTGTCCAACGGAACAGCCTGCCAAGGTTCTTTCGTGAGCCAGACGCAACGACTATTGGACACTCCCAAGGGGCCCCTCAGTCGAATCGGATAAAACCCGGGTACAGCGTCTCGCCGACTTTGGAGCTGAAACGGCAATTGCGAACTTGAAGAGCCAGGAACCGAGTCCTCGTTTATCGAAAACTCGTCGACAAAAGCATTGGCCGTCTCGCAACCACTTCCGGCGAGCACTCGGATATCGATGGTTGTTCCAATTTGACCACCAACGAATTCCAGAGCATCCAGACGCATTGTTGGCCACTGACCAATAGCGGGCGACTGCATTGCCCACATGCCACCGATAATGGCGCAGACGACCGCCGCGAATTGGGCGATCATTTGGGTCCCTTGCAGAGGTAATTTCATGACAACGCTTAGGACAAATGAACGAAACGTGTACGCTACGCGCTGGAATTCGATTTTGATATAACTTTGTGTAAATAAGAACATTGAAGTTTTCGTAATAAGTGCCAAAACGGTACCTGTGTTCCAGAAACCTCTCACATCAAAACCTTAACCATTCAAGAGTGGTCCGCAATGCCTCATCGACAGACTTACGACAGCGTTATTCAGACAGTTGCTAACACCCCTATGGTCCGTATCAATCGATTGATTCCGGCAGGGCACGCAACTGTCTTTGCAAAATGTGAGTTTTTTAACCCACTCAATAGCGTTAAAGATCGAATCGGAATGGCGATGATCGAGGACGCTGAAAAGTCTGGGAAACTGACAGCGACGACTCATATTATCGAACCGACCAGCGGAAACACAGGAATTGCGCTCGCGTTTGTTGCCGCTGCGAAAGGCTATCGATTGACATTGACTATGCCCGAATCGATGTCGGTAGAACGTCGAACGCTTCTCCGAGCTTTAGGAGCAAACCTGGTTCTCACACCCGCTGGCGAAGGAATGCGAGGAGCAATCAGTCGTGCTGGCGAGCTGGTCGCACAAGATCCGAATGGTTGGATGCCTCAGCAATTCGAAAACCCAGCCAACCCGGCTGTTCATGAACGAACCACTGGCCCCGAGATTTGGGCCGATTCTGAAGGAAATATCGACGCGATTGTCGCCGGTGTTGGAACTGGCGGAACAATCACCGGTGTAGCTCGCTATATCAAGAAGCTTAACCCAAATTTCAAAGCCATCGCGGTCGAGCCGAAGCACTCGTCGGTCATCAGTGGTGGCCAGCCAGGCAAGCACCGCATTCAAGGAATTGGAGCCGGATTCATCCCCAAGAACTTAGACACTTCCATCATCGACGATGTTGTCCAAGTCGATGACGAAGTTGCGTTCGAGTGGGGGCGACGCCTTGCCAAAGAAGAAGGAATTATGGCTGGGATCAGCAGTGGTGCAAACATGTGGGCTGCGTCTCAAGTTGCAGCAAGACCTGAATTCGCAGGCAAGCGAATCGTGACAATCATGTGCAGCCTCGGCGAACGCTATCTGTCGACTCCTCTGTTCGGTGATTTAGCGACGTAAGATACGCGGACGTTCGGTCGTTAATCAATCAACTGATAAACGCAGAATTGCGACTTGCTACTGCGTGCTGATCAGTTGAGGACAACTGATCTACATTGTAGAACAGCTGACTCAGCTGTTACCCGAGGCGTTTATGCCGAGCCCACAAAACCCGTTACAACAAAATCTGGCTTTGAGAAATCTGGCTTTGATAGGGATTAAGCGCGGCGGCATTAGGCCATGACGTCAACTTTAATGGATAATCTCCCCGCGTGCTGATCAGTTGAGGACAACTGACCTACATTGTTCGATTTGGAAAAATCAGCTGGCCGTTTCGCGGACGTTGAATTCCAATTTCCACTGCTGGCTATCGCGGCTGCTTTGACACCAAAGTTCGAAGATGCCCAGCTCGGTAATCTTGCTGAGAAATTTTACCGGAACAATGTTGTCCTCGTTGGGTTCGGATGCTTCGTCTCGTTGCAATGTCATTTGCAGGGGATCGGTTTCCAAAAGCTCTTCTTCGTCCCAATATCGAAGTACCGTTCCGAAAGAGTCTTCGCTTCGAAGGTTGCTTGAAAAGAAACGAAAGCTCACGGGTTTACCAACGACTAAACCAAACTCGCGTCCCAGCAGGGGTGATTGAGTCCCTTCCTCCATGCCTTTGGGAACGACGCAAACGGCTTGCAATGGACGAGGCATACCTGGGATCGCAAGGCCGGCTGTTTCAATCCCAACGTAGTAACTTTGAGCGACTCCACCACGTATTCGAACTCCACCATTGATCTTCGACCAACCGTAGTAGGCGGCTCCTGAAGCAACAGCGATGTCGAGATCTTCTTTGACATTGCCAGGTCGTCCCAAAGTGTCGATAGAGGTATCGTTACCTGCCCAGCTCTTCAAGACATCGACCATTCGTTCGCGTAAAACTTTGGATTGAAAGACGCCACCATTGAAGAGCAGCTTCGATGGAAATCGTGTTGGCGGATCGGAGTCTCCGCCGGACTGCGACGTCGGAACACCAGCGTGATCTTGCAAGAAGGCCGCCACATGCTTAGTGATCGCGGTGTCGCTTTCAAACGAGAGCCCTATTTCTTGAAAGCCGCTTGCTGGTTGCTTTTCCGGTCGTGCGTCGGCAGAACATTTTGGAAAGAACCCCTCGACTAAGACTTGCTCGACTTCCTCGCGAGCTATGTCCAGCTTGACTGTCCCACCGATGAGTCTGCTTCCTCGTCCAAGCACTGCGATACTATGCGACTCAGCCCCCGAGCCAGACAAAAGACTTTCCTTCGCAGTTCGACAGGAATGCCAAAGCCCGATCGATTGCCAGGGATTGAGCTTGGTTCCTTTCGCGGCGAATCGCTGCGAGGCATGATGAGCTAAAGCTAAATCCATGTTGTCCCCACCAACCAACAAATGATTGCCCACTGCGACGCGTCGTAGACTCAATTCACCATCGGCTTCATCGACGACCAAGAGCGTCAAGTCGGTTGTCCCACCACCACAATCACAAACCAAAATCGAATCATTCGGTTGAAGCTCTCGTCGCCACGACTCACCCACCGATTGAATCCAATGATAGAGAGCCGCTTGGGGTTCCTCGAGCAGAATTAAATCATCAGGAAGCCCGGCCATGCGAGCCGCTTCCAACGTGAGTTCCCTGGCCGACATATCGAAAGAAGCAGGAACCGTCAGTGTTACTTGCTGCTCCAAAAGAGGAGCTTCTGGCATCGCGTTGTTCCATGCTTGAACCATGTGCGATAAGTAAGCCGCTGTCGCTTCAACTGGTGAGACCGAGTGAATTGCTTCTAAAGGATCATCGGCTGAATCGGCATCTTGGAAATCTGCCCCCCATGGCAGGATCGCATCGTGTCGATTGACACCGCGATGACAAAGCCAACTTTTTGCGGCAACGACAGTCCGTTCTGGTGCTAAAGCCGAGTTACTTCTTGCAAACGTTCCTACCACGCGGGTTCCCAGCGAAGTCAGTTCGCCACCACGTATTTCCTCCGCATTGGGCAGGTACAGAAACGAGGGCAAGCTTGGGAGCGATTCCTGCTGATTGGGTGCTGTGATTTGTGGAATCGAAAGGATCTTCACGTCACCGGCGGTCAAACTTCCGTCTGAATGCATCGGCACATATGCCAAAACGCAATTGGTGGTCCCCAGATCAATGCCTATTGAATACAAAGCTGCCATGTTTTTTGCTTGGATGAAATTTACTCAGATGAAGCGACATGTTTACCAAAATGCTTGATTAAAATGACTATTCCGAATTACTAATGAAAATAGCTAATCAAGAAAATGGTGAATGGAAAAGCAGACAAATTGTAGTTGTCCCGGCCATTTGTCGGCAGAGCTGATATGCTGATAATTCAGATTCACAGCAAACCCAAAGGGCACCCGCCATTTGGTTATTACCGCCCCCTCAATCGATGATCGAGACCAACTCCATGACCCTCTTCTCAAAGGCTTTTGTCGCCATGTCTTTTGTCGCAATCGGAAAAGTCTTTTTCGTAGTTCTTCTATGCGGAACATCCACGAATAGTTCTCTTGGAAACGAGCCCGCGAAAACATCGGCAAAGCTTTCCCTTGTCGCGGCCGACGCTAGCCCCCAATTGGTGGTAGGCGATTGCAAATTCAGCGAAGGACCTGCCGCAGACAAGGATGGAAATGTCTATTTCACCGACCAACCGAACGACAGAATTGTCCGCGTCGGAATCGATGGTGTTGTGTCGGATTTCTTGAAGCCAGCCGGACGCAGCAACGGAATGTTTTTCGCTCCCGATGGAAAACTGATCGCCTGCGCTGATGAGAACAATGAGATGTGGGAGATCGATGCGAATGGTAAACATCGCGTTCTGTTCGATTCGTTCGCAGATAAGAAACTGAACGGTCCCAATGATGTTTGGGTGCATCCAAGCTTGCCTGTAATGTACTTCACCGACCCCTACTATCAACGACCTTGGTGGAAGCACAAAACGAAACCGCAAGATACTCAAGGAATATACCGCGTTGATCGCGACGGCAAGAACGTCGAACGACTCAACTTCGAATTCGTACAACCCAATGGAATCGTCGGAGACACGTCGCGAAGCCTGCTCTATGTTGCGGATATAGGCGAAAAGAAAACCTATGTTTTCAAGATCGGTAGCGATGGTTCCTTGAGTGATCGCAGACTCTTTTGTGAGGAGGGATCCGACGGAATGACGATCGATGAGCGAGGTAATGTTTATTTGACCGGAAAGTCCGGCGTTGGCGTTTTCGCTCCAGACGGAACCAAGCTCGAGACGATTGCGATCCCTGAAAAGTGGACGGCGAATGTTTGTTTCGGAGGAGCTGATCGAAAAACTCTTTTTGTTACCGCTTCCGATAGCCTCTACACTGTAAAGATGAATGTCGCTGGAATGCGGTAGAATCACGCGTTTGAAGATACTACTTTGAGCCGCTGGCGCTGGCCGCGTTAGTGGACGTGGCAGCGCAAGCGGGTGGTTAGTCGCTGAACACGGCTATCGCCTGTGGCTCAATTGGGGGCCATGAACAATTCGGACCATCGGTTTATCCAAGACGGTTATAATCAGTCGAAACTTAAACACATCACTCAGATGAGGTCATCTTCGATGCAAACAATCCTTCGCCAAATCTATCGAGCCCGTCGCCGTTGGATTGCATCGCTGGGCTTTCAGTTTCTCGCGTATGGCATCTTTGTGTCATTCTCGATCGCAATAATCCTATTGCTCGTTCCCAAGTTCGTGTGGCTTCCGGTAGCTACTGATCAAGTTGCAATTATCGTGCTTACAACGGCTGCGGTTATCAGTTCGCTGGTGGCTTTGGGAATGACTTGGTGGTACAGACCTTCGTTAGGACGAGCGGCAGTCGAAGTAGATTTGAGATTGAAGCTCAAAGAACGATTGAGCAGCGTCCTCTCGATGAAAGAGAATCCCGAATCGATTGTCGCTCAAGCTTTAGTCGCAGATGCGGAACGCACAGCCGAGCGAATCGATGTTCGCGATGCGTTTCCGCTTGTGCTCAACACGCGGTCATGGCTGATGTTTGTTCCCGCTATCTTAGCGATCGCAATACTCTGGATTCCCAATGCCAGTGCAACCGGTTCGACTAGCACTCCGACCCAATCCGTAACGCAAGCCGATATTGAGAATGCAGTGAAGCCACTCGCTTCAATGGTGCAACAGGCAAAGGAAGACGCTGAAGAAAACGGTCTCCAAGAGGCGGCTGACTTTTATAAAAAACTCGAAAAGCAAATCGACGATCTTAAGCGTCCCGGAATGCAAGATAGCAAAAAGCTCCTGACTGATCTGAACGCTCTCAAACAAGAGATGGAAAAGCGTCGTGAGCAATTGGGTTCACCTGAAAGCATGAAGAAGAACCTTGCTTCGATGAAAGAGTTTACGGAAGGTCCTGCTGAAAAAATGGCGGAAGCTATGAAGGAAGGAGACTTCGAGGAGGCAAGCGAGTCGATTGAAAAAATGATGGAAGACCTCGAAAAGGAATCGCTCTCCGCAAGCGACATGAAGAAGCTCGAAAAGCAACTCGACAGCTTGGCAAAAGCCTTAGAACAAGCCGCCGCCGATCACGAGCAAGCCAAACAAGAAATCGAAAACAAAATTGCGCAAGCCGAACAAGCAGGTGACATGCAGAAAGCCGCCGAGCTTCGTAAGGATCTGGCCGACAAAAAAGCGGACGACGCGCAGATGGCGGACATGGTCAAAATGGCCGAGCAAATGAAAGAAGCAAAAGACTGCCTGGGAAAAGGAGATTGCAAGGGTGCTCAAAGCGCCATGAAACAGATGAAGGCGCAGATGGATAAGATGAGCAAGAATGCGGCCCAATCAAAATCTCTCAGCAAGATGCTCCAAGAAGCAAAAGAAGCGAAGTCGAAAGCATGCGATGGAACTTGCGATGCCAATGGCGATGGAGGTAAAGGCAAGGGGAATGGCAAGGATGGCAAACCAAAATGGAAGAATGGCCAAGGTGAAGGTCCCGGTGGTGGCCCCCGCGATGAACAGGAGACCGACACCAAAACCGTTGACTCGCAAGTAAGAACCGATGTCGACGAGGGGGAAACCGTCTATGGCGGAAAAGCCGGCGGCGCCAATCGCAAAGGAAAGACGCTCGAGGAAGTCCAACAGGCGATCCGCTCCAGCAATATTGAGGACGAGCAGGCCTTGGAAACGATCGTCCTTCCTAAACGCCAGCGCGATCAAACTCGCGATTACTTTGACAGCCTTCGAAAGTAAGCTTCGAAAGATAGCTGCCAAAATGAGCTTCTTCGTCTCAATTTAAGAGAATCGTCTCCATTGCGAGTTGGACGAAGGGGAAAGAATTGTTTTGCGATTCACTAAACCAATCGCAATCGGCTTTCTTTGCGATTCTGCTGGCAAAAGTGACGGATTCAACAATCCTTTTTGCTGCTAGCCAAGCCGATCCAAATATCTTGCGACAACAAGGCAGTTATCGCCCCGATCACTACTACCGAACGCCTTGCCAAAGGGTCGTTGTTTTCCCTTAATTGCACTTCAAAGGAATTTCAGATTCCTTTTTCTTTCAAGAGCATTAAGAATTATCTTGTTTTAGCTAGGATTTCTGGCAAATCCGGAGAAATCCACATTAAAGCGGCTTAAATGGCCTTTTATTAGCTTTAAAGGGAACTACTATTCCTTTGTTGCCGATTTATCACAGTAAGATTGAGTAAGTGAGAATCGTCATTCAAAAGGGGCTTAAAGCTTAGTGAATTATGCCGAGTAATAGCCTCGTGAGCTGGAGATTACACCTATGTTTAGCGTCATGCTTTTGTCAGTTACCTTCCTGTTCTCGGGCAGTGAGTCGGCCTACTTGGACCGAATTGATACGCTCCGCGACTCGAAAGGACTATTTCTTGATCGCCGCTCGGACCCAACGACGGTAAGTGCTGCTGCTACCGGGTTTGGGGTACTGGCCCTCGCCGAAGGCGCGTCGCGTGGCTTGCGTAATCGGGAAGAGACATTGGAGATTGCGAGGGTTGCTTTCGAGCGAACAGTAAACGCCAATCCGAAAAAGAATCGTGGTTGGTTGAGCCACTTCACCGACAGCGAAGGAAACCCGAAGCCATACTCCGAGGTGTCGACTATCGACACTGCGATCTTCTACTTTGGAATG
Source organism: Pirellulaceae bacterium (assembly GCA_031412775.1). Lineage (GTDB taxonomy): Bacteria > Planctomycetota > Planctomycetia > Pirellulales > Pirellulaceae > JAIYDQ01. The sequence goes on from JANODQ010000147.1 coordinate 13,045, forward strand.
CTGCGAGCGGCACAACTGCTCAAGGCTCCCGAACTGGAAACTCATTTCCGATTATCTCTCAGCCAAATCGATACGCAGTTTGTGTTGAGGGATGGATACTTCCTGCATGGGTTTCACTGGACGAATGAAGGGACACAACTTCTCACTGCCGTACGGGGGAATCGTTCGTCCTTCACAGAAGAGACTCCACAGTTCATTCCTTACACGTGGAGCGATTCCTCGGAGGGAGCGATTCTCTACCGTCTGTTTGATCTTCCGTTCCAATTTCAAATTCGACGGACCGACTATCCGCTGTTCGTTTATGCTTACCCGCTTTGCTTCTACAATGATCCCATCTATGAGACGTTGTTGAAGGAAGCGATCGAAGCTCAAATTAGTCTCTACGGTTACTGGGGAGTTACCTCCACCAACGGCCCGCAAGGCTATGTCATCCTCGATCGAAACGTGATATCGCCGGTCTTGATCGGAGGGATCGCAACGAAGTACCCCGAATACTTGGAAGCCTTAAAGTCGCTGGTGATTCAAGTATCCGCTGTATCGATGCACTTACCATCCGGTTGGATCGATAACGATGATTTGACGATCGACCTTGCAAGTGCCTACATCCTATTTTCCAAATTCTCACGCGAGGCAATGGCCCCGCACGTAGCACCAGTTGCAACCGAAGTCGAAGCCTTAAAAACAGAAGAACAAATCGAAACACCGAAGAATACGGTAGCCGCTAAAGCCGAATAAGTTGCAGCTAGAGTCTACGGTTTGATATCGACACGAATGATATCGCCGTCGATGGATTTTATAAGTGACTTCACAAGCGGATGCTCGGAATATTTCCTGACCAGCGTTGGTTGATTTACGATCGGTGCGGCTGGTTTTGGCATTGCTGCGTTTACTCTCGGTGGAAGGTTGGACATTTGCAGTGTGAGGTGGATCGGTTGGCTTACAACGGTTTGCAACGCGGCTTCGATTGACTTTCGATGGGCCAGCTCGTTGCAATGCCGCATAGCGAGATCCGCACCTAGCGGAAAGAACGCGGTCCAATTGATCGCGTCGGTACCTTTTGGCGAAGCTTGCTTACCAACGCTTTCGACTTTAACAACCATCGATGCGTAATCAGCGACCATACCATCGACGTGTGATAATGCCTGCAGCCAGTAACTCATAGGCGTTGTTGCGTCTGCATCATGTCCTTGTTCAGTGCTCGTATCAAACACATCGTTAGACTGGGGTGATGAAGCAGACATTTCTCCTGAGCCGTAGGCGCTAGCCTCGGTTGCTATCGGGCCAATTGCGGCGAAGTCGAAACCCGTGGCTAGCACCATCGGCTCAGGTTTCGTCAGCTCACCGTTCGGCCCATTCAGAGCCACGTGCATAGCCTTCGAGTTGTCTTCAGAAAGACTATCCAGCGATGTTGCTGCATTCGCAAATGGTTGCTGGTCTGCAGAACTGAGCTCATTCGAATTGGGTTCAGGCATTTGTTCTGAACCTAAAGAATCATCAACCGCCTCATGAACTGAGTCATTTGCTAAGTCGATTGTTGGTGGTATCGAGGCGGCGGTCTGCGCTGGTGCGATCAGCTCAGGCTTTTTTTTTTCGGGGTCGCTCGATAACTGTTGCCGAGCAGCCGGAGCGACGGCGATACGGCCGGGCGCAGTTGTCGAGGACGCGCTTGCTATCGTTGGTGGCGATTTACCAGCTTGTAAACCACGGATGAGATCGGCAAGTCCTTGAAGATCTTGGAGATGGCAAATCTGAACCATTGCGACTTCCAAGATTGTTCGGCTTTGTGTGCTGTGTCGCATTTTTACGAGCGATTCATCGAGAATCTGAATCGCCGAGAGAAGTGTCATCGTACCCCAGCGTTTGGCGGCAGCGACTAGCTCTTCTGCCCGGGCCGGATTGGCCGTCCGAAGCAGTTCAACCGAAGCACCTACACCGATAGTCATCATATCGCGAAGGTAACCCAAGATTTGCTCGCCAAGTTGTCCCGCATCGACGCCTGCTTCGACCGCTTGATGGAGCAGCAACAGGACCTGTGCGCTGTCGCGGTTGATCAGTGCATCTGCAATTTCCGCAAGACGCGACTCGTCAGCGGTGCCGAGCATTTCATGAACGGTGGCAGTGGTGATCTTGCTATCGGCAAAACTGAGAATTTGTTCCAGCAATGATTGGCTGTCACGCATGGAACCCGCCGCACGTCTGGCGATCAACTGGAGTGCTTCGGGTTCGGCTGTTGCGCCTTCGTTCTTGCAAATGAATTGCAGACGCTCCAAAATCTGATCGGTTTTAACAGGTGCGAAGTCGAAACGTTGGCATCGCGACAGAACCGTGATGGGGACTTTTTCCGGGTCCGTTGTACAGAAGATAAACTTGACGTGCGGCGGTGGTTCTTCGAGTGTTTTTAGGAGTGCATTGAAGGCCTGAACAGTCAGCATGTGAACTTCATCGATGATATAAATTTTGTAAGGCGACCGACTTGGCCGAGCCGAAACGCTTGCACGAAGTTGTCGAATTTCGTCGATACCTCGGTTGCTTGCACCGTCGATTTCCAACACGTCCATATCTTCGCCCGAGTCGATTGCCTGAGCGACATCCGAGTTAGGATCAAAAGCACCAGAACCATCGGCAGAAGCATTGAGTGCCTTGGCGAAGATTCGTGCCGAGCTCGTCTTACCCACTCCGCGCGCACCAGTGAATAGATAAGCATGCCCAACGCGGTTAGTCTGAATCGCTGTCGTTAACGCTTGTACGACTGTCTGCTGACCAACAAGTTCGGAAAAGTCTCGTGGACGGTATCGACGTGCTACGACGGTGTACTTGCCGTCAGCGGAGCCGGAGGTTGCAATTGGGGCGGCAACTGTTGCTGCAACTGGGGTTTCGGCCTGCGGAGAGTTGCTTGGTTCTTTTTTCGAGCTGGATGCAGCCTTAGGCATAAATGAGTCATCACCAAAGAGAAACCTGAGTAAAAGTTGTTGCCTTGAATGTGACGCAGCGCCGCCAACTAAGCAAGTCCACACGCCATCATCACCCCCTATTCGGGCAACAGATCTTCTAACGAGATGTCTTTGAAGGTTCCCCCATTTTCGTTAGCAATAGTTTCCAAAGGCTGCCTCCCGAGAGGACTTAGCAAAAG
>JANODQ010000148.1:0-6297 GCA_031412775.1 Pirellulaceae bacterium
GGAACGGCTTCGGTTGTGTCGGATAAGTATATTCACTGCCGAGATTGGCTGATGAAGCCCGGAAAAGCTAGGTCGACACCGTTTTCAGGTCGCACCATGGACGACGTGAGCATGAACCCAGGTTTTGAGAACGTCGACAAACTTGCACCGGTTGGAACAGTCGATCGAGTGATCCCCATATTGTCGATTCAAGACCTCGAAGGTCGAGCGATCGCATTGCTCGCTAGCTTCAGTACGCACTATGCAGGTGCGAAGCCACTCTCGTCAGACTACTTCGGCGTGGTTGCAAAAAAGCTTGGTAAGGCATTGCGTTCTGATGATCCTGATGCGTTTGTAGGGCTGATGGCAAATGCGACGAGTGGGAACGCTAACTGTATTGACTTTAGCAAGCCTCGCGAACCATTCACCTATGTAGATGTCGGTGACTACATTGCCGACCAAATTCTTTCTGTCGTCCCATCCATCAAGTATTCGCGTCAAGCGACCCTTGATTCCGCTTTCAATAGCTTTGAAGCCCCTGTTCGAATGCCGACATTAGAAGAAGTTGATGAAGCAAAAGCTTGGGTAAAGTCGAACCTCGGTGATCGACTGCCAAAGACCATGGAGGAGAACTATGCCAGAGAAACAATTCTGCTGAGCGAGTTACCTGCCACTCGCCGAATGAATCTTCAGGCCTTTCGGCTCGGTGACTTTGCCATCGCCGCCAACCCATGCGAATCGTATTGCGAAACAGGGCTCAAGATTCGCCAGTCAAGTCCGTTCTTGTTGACAATGAATATCGGTCTTGCAAACGGGCATTGCGGCTACATACCACCACCTGAAATGTTTCAACTAGGTGGATACGCAACGTGGCGGTGCAGATCAAGCTGTCTGAACGAGCAAGCTGAACCGACCATGGTCGAAGGGATTACGAAGCTACTTGCGGATCTTAATCAACGTAAGTCAGCTGCGACGGTTCCTTTAGCAAAAAATGTTTCGCTTCCACCTTCACCGCTTTCACCGTTGAAGTCTCTGGACGCATTTGAATTAGAAGACGGCTTCGCGATTGAGCTTGTCGCTTCTGAGCCGCAAGTTGTCGACCCAGTGTCGATCCAGATCGACGAAAAAGGTCGAATGTGGGTCGTCGAAATGAGAGACTACCCCAGTGGTGTCGATGAGCCCCAATGTCGGATTGTCGTGTTGGAAGATCACGATGCAGACGGAATGATGGAGACCAGCCACACTTTTGCGGAAGGCCTTCGATTTGCAACGGGAATCCAACCGTGGCGTGATGGAGTCCTTGTTACCGTTGAAGGAAAACTGATTTTCTTGCGAGATACAGACGAAGACATTAAAGCTGATAAAGTCGAGACATGGTTGACCGGATTCTCCGAGTCTAATTCCCAACTTCGCGCTAACCACCCGACCATTTCGTCGGATGGTTGGCTTACGATCGCTAGCGGACTTCGTGGCGGAAAAATTTCCGTTGATCCATCTCTCGGCATTGATCATCCCGTTGTCGATATTGCGGGAAGTGACGTTCGATTTCATTTGGTTCGAAAGAAAATTGAAAGCATTTCAGGTCCATCGCAGTTTGGTTTGTCATTCGACAATGTTGGACGGCGATATGGTTGTTCGAATCGGCAACCGTGCTTTGAAATCGTCGCGGATCGTGAAGATGTAAACCTCAGCCCACTGGCCGGATTCGGGCAGTCATTGAATCAGGCACTACCAGCCGAAGGCGACTCGAAGGTTCATCCGCTGATCAATGCATGGACAACATCAACTCATCACGCTGGGCAGTTTACGGCTGCTTGTGGCGTATGCGTGACTCACAGTGTACTTTTTAATAGTCCAGAGTTGTCGACTGGGCTGATGAAATCTGAGCCGATGCCGCTAGCCACGGGTTTCGACTTCACCACCAATCGCCAGATGGCACCCGAGGCTAGCGCCTACGGCTCAGGAAAAATACCCCTTCCATCAGACCACTCGACAACTGTCCTGACATGCGAACCGACGGGCGGCCTTGTTCAACGAAAAACTATAAGTCGCGTCAATGGCCTTGGTACAGAAAGGGAGAATTCCAATTCACTACCATCTGGTTCGCACCCACGAGAATGGCTGGCCAGCCACGATCCTTGGTTTCGTCCAGTCGATATTTATGAAGGTCCTGACGGTGCAATTTATATTGTCGATATGTATCGAGCCGTTATTGAGCACCCAGAATGGGTTCCAAACGAGTTAAAAGATCGCCCTGATCAGCGTATGGGAGATTCAATGGGGAGAATCTATCGTGTTGTCAAAACCGGTACGAAAGCCAACCGTTTGCGCGATCTACCAAAGCCAATGCAAGACGTTGCGCAAGCTGTCGATTGTCTTGCAACGAGTGACCCATGGTTGCAACGTCAAGCAAGCAGAAAAATCCTGCAAGCGATCGTTGAGAATGATTTCTCAGAGAGTTCTGAATCGAAGCTTCGAGCGTTACTTCAAAATTCGTCGATGCAATCCAACATCGGCACAGCAAATCAATGCGCAGGACTGCTGAGTGCCGCCGGTAAGTTCGCTCAACAAGATTTGTTACACATGCTAGAAAGCCCTCGGCTAGAAATCCGACTCATCGGGCTGCGTGTTGGCAGGCAGCTCGCACATTCGCTTTCGCAGGTAGCGATAGATGCCGTCTCTTCCCGTGTCGCTAGTGAAAATGCTGAGGAGTCTCGACTAGCTGGTTGGCTTCTGGCCCGACTGCCATCGAACCATTTGTTCTCCCCAAAGCAGGTTTCTGCTACCGCGAACCAATTGTCATTAAGACCCGATGATCGTTATCTATGGATGGCAGTTACAGCAATGTATCGAAACCAAGCCGCAGACTTTATTCAAGCATACCTCAATGCAGTCATGTCCAATTCGACGTTTGCGGAATCGATGACCGAACCAACTATTGAAGCATTCGCCATCGAGAAGTTTGTAAGTTGGGAAGTAAAGCAAAAAGCCGTCGATAGGGCCAAGTACTTCGTGACTGCCGTAAATCTGGTTGAAGAAAAAAATTCAAAATATTCAAATCGCGCTGTGAGTGTAGGACTAGGTGTTTTGCTTGGGATTGCTAAGGCAGGGAAAGCAAACGTGTTGAGTGACGAATTGATTGACGGTCGTTTTAACGAGCTATCATCGTCAGAATCGCCGAAAAGTCTACGATTGCAGGCGATACAACTGCTTGGGCGGTCCACTAAGAATAACGCTTCCGTCATTACTCTAAAACACTTGGAGGATTCGGACAACGACATCGTTAAAGAAGCAATTAGTGCAATGGGAAAACAGGAAAGTTCTGAGTTCTTGAAGTGGTTACTAATCGAGTTCGCTACGGCACCAAGCGATGTTCGTCAGGCGATGTTCGCAGCGATTCGAAACCATCCTCAACGCTTAGAGCGATTTTTAGAAGCCTTAGAGTCGAAGCAAATTTCGATTCGGCTGCTAGACGCCAGTCAATTGCAATCTATGCGGACGATTGATTCACCTGACATGAAAGCAAAAATTGGCAAATTGATTTCAAGCAGCGTTAACAAAGATCGCGAAAAACTTGTGTTTGAGTATTCCGAGAAATTACGAGGTCGTGATGTAGGCAAAGATCCAAGTATTGGTAAAGCCTTATTCAAAACCAATTGCGCTGGTTGCCATCAAGTAGATGGTATCGGAAGCGTTATTGGGCCCAATATATCAGACTCTCGCGAACACACTTATGAAAAGCTTCTTGTGGCGATTCTCGATCCAAACCGAGCGATCGATGCAAACTATTTTCGGTATCTGGCGTTAACCGACGAGGGGGAAACGGTTGAAGGTTTACTACGCGACTCCAACGCTCAGTCTGTCACGCTAGAGAATCGCGATGGTGTAAAGCGTTTGTTAAATCGTGATGAACTTTTGGAGCTTAAGAGTACTGGTACGTCCATGATGCCCGAGGGAATTGAGTCGCAGATTTCAGTTGAACAAATGGGTGAATTAATTTGGTACCTGAAGAATTGGCGTTACGTCGCGCAGAACATCCCTGCAACCGCTAAGCTTCCATAATGCCGATAAGTGTCGAAAGAATGAAGTGATCTACCAAGAATAATAGATGTTCCTTTCGGCTTATTATTTCGAAGCATCGAGAGTCACAAATTGAGAGACATATATTGAACAACAACCGAGTCTTGGTATCGGACTTCGATGGAACGATGACCGATCGCGACTTTTATTCACTGGTGGTGGAGCAACTACTACCGAGCGACTTGCCTGACTACTGGGTTGATTATCGAGCGGGCAAGCTAACGCATTTTGAGGCGTTGCAAAAGTACTTTCAGGCAATCCCAACTGATGAGTCATCCGTACTCAAGCTTATCTGCCAAATGAAGTTGGTGCCGAATTTAAAGGATTCTGTTTCGCAATTGGAAGCATCGGGTTGGCGAATTGTGATCGCATCAGCGGGCTGCAAGTGGTACATCGACAAGCTGTTGTCGAAAGCAGACGTCAGTCTGGAAGTACACGCTAATCCTGGACGATTTGAAAGTGGTCGTGGGTTGCTGATGGAACTGCCTATCGAGTCCCCGTTTTTAAGCCACCTTCATGGAATCAACAAAGCCGGAATCGTTCGGCACTTTTTAGAGACAGGAGCCACGGTTGCGTTTGCGGGTGATGGTTTCCCGGATGTCGAAGCGGCTAAGATGGTCCCTGCAGATTTACGATTCGCGCGTCGCGACTTGGCTGATGTATTGAAACGCGATGGGGAAGATTTTCAACCTTTTGGCTGTTGGTCGGAGATCGTTGACCGGCTGATTGAAATTACCAACCTATGAATCGAACGATCACACGCGTAACTATTCCGACCTTGGTCAGGATCAAGCCAGGGGCGTTGGCTAGAAGTGGAATCTATCTTGACCGGATGGGCCATCAACGCATTGTCGTCTTTCAAAGCGAGGGTTTGCCGAATGAGATTATCGATTTGCTAAGAAACGCATTGGCTGATTTGAAGATCGAAGTCGTTGCTTGGAACGAAGTAAAAGGTAATAGCTTCGAGCAAGCGATCACTTACTTTCGTGAACTTCATGATCAGCCGACAGCCATCATCGCAATCGGTGGTGGCAAAGCGTTAGACATGGCTAAGTATGTCGCTTTTCTTTGCAAGCTTCCGTTTTTCTCAATACCAACATCGCTATCGAACGATGGTTTTTGTAGTCCGCAAGTAAGTCTAACGATCGAAGGAAAGCGTCGCTCGTTTGCAGCAGCTATGCCTTTTGGAGTCATTGTTGATACGCGAGTGTGTGCACAAGCACCGCGAAGTCTCAGCTTATCGGGTGTTGGAGATCTCGCAGCCAAATTTACAGCCATTCGCGATTGGAAGTTATCATTCCACAACACCGCAGAGCCAGTTGACGATTTCGCCGCCTTGCTTTCGGACGGAAGTGTTCACGCCTTCTTGGCCAGACCGCAACTCGACGAATCCGGTTTGCGTCAGCTCGCTACTTCTCTAATGATGAACGGGATCGCGATGGAGGTTTGTGGTTCCTCGCGTCCAGCGAGTGGAAGCGAGCATCTTATCTCACACGCGCTGGATCAGATTTCCGAGCGTCCCCGATTACATGGGTTGCAAGTTGGAGTCGCAACCTATTGGATGAGCCTACTTCAAAAAGAAAGCTCGACAGCCATCGACGACCTATTCGCGGCAACCGGGTTTTGGGACATTATTACGGACGATCGATTCCTACTATCAGAATGGCTAAAAGCCTTGGATAAAGCTCCCTCGATCAAGCCCGGTTACTTCACAGTCCTGACATTACCTGATTCCAGGCAGCAAGCTATCGACTTTTTATATAACGATCGCATGCTGCGGCAGTGTTTTCAAGCGTAAGTGCTAGGGTTTGTTTTTAAAGTCATCTGTCGCTCCACGAAAGACGCGATAACGCAGACCTTTTGCGGAACAAAAGGCGACAATCTGGCCGTTCAGAAATAAAGCCTAGTTGCCCTCAGCCGGTGTTGTGTATCTGCATCTCTGTGCATAGCTTCTGCAATATATTGCATCCGCCAAGCTAAAGATCGCTTGGTTTCGCTAAACTGGGGGATTGAAACGATATCGTTGTTTAACTTGTATCTCTCTCATGAAAGTTGCTGTTTCGCGAGTGTTTTCAACGGGTATTTTCAACGCCGGCGATTGCGAGCCAGATGAATGGAACAGGACATGCTTTAACGTTTAATTTGCATTATGAAAATTGCAAGGTATCGATCACTATCAAGGTTTTCTTTTTCTATGGATCATTCTGAACAATTTGGTGTGTTGATTGTTGATGACGA
>JANODQ010000149.1:0-3111 GCA_031412775.1 Pirellulaceae bacterium
ACGCCACCGAGGTACCAAAGACGGTTCTCACGATTGTCGGCGAGGACTTTCAAATTAATGGGAAACCGACTTATCCAGGCAGGGATTGGAACGGTCGTCGAATTGAAGGTTTGTTATTAAATTCGCGGATGGTTCAAGCCACCTTCGATGATTTAAACCCCGAGACAGCCAAACGATGGGCCTATCCAGACACACAAAAATGGGATGCCGAGCGAAATGTCCGCGAGTTCATCGCTGCCATGCCGGAGTGGAAAGCTCATGGACTTCTTGCGGTCACGGTCAATTTCCAGGGCGGGTCACCTGAAGGATATTCCAAAAAGCAAGAATGGATTTCTGGCGCTTTTGGAAGCGATGGCTCCTTGCGTCCTGAGTTTGCTGACCGGATGAAGCGAGTCCTTAACGCGGCCGACGAGCTTGGCATGGCTGTGATCCTTGGCTACTTCTACTTTGGCCAAGATCAAAATCTTAAGGATGAAGCTGCGATCATAAACGCCACCGAAGTCGCGACGCGATGGTTGCTCGATGGTGGTTGGAAGAACGTGATTGTCGAGGTGAACAACGAAACCAACGTCCCCGCCTATGATCATGAGATCCTCAAACCAGCTCGAGTTCATGAGCTCATTCATCGAGTTCGTTCGATTCAGCGCGATGGCCGTAGACTGCTCGTTGGGACCAGCTATGGCGGTGGAGCTGTTCCGAAAGAGAACGTGGTTCGAGCGTCGGACTTTTTGCTGCTTCACGGAAATGGAGTAACTGACCCGGCACGTATCACAGAGATGATCCTGCAAACGCGAAGCGTTCCTGGTTATCGTCCAATGCCAATTCTTTTTAACGAGGATGACCACGAACGTTTTGACGATCCTTTGAACAACTTCTCGGCTGCGGTCGAGCAACACGTGTCTTGGGGTTGGTTTGACTATCGCCGCAAGGGAGAATCCACAGAAGATGGTTTCCAGTCGCCACCCGTGAATTGGGGCATGAGCTCGCCACGAAAACGCGAATTCTTTCAGTACCTGAAGACGGTTACCGGAAGTAAATAACAGATCCATATTGGATTCGTCATTGCATACGTTAAGCGGACAATAGCCCTTTAAGGCGGCTTAAAATCGCTTAAGGCTATTTCTTTGGTTTTTCGCTCACGCATCGCGGCAGGAGCCAGCTCAAGAAAGGAACTTCCTAGCCCATGGCACACACTCTACGCCGGAAAAATCCATACAAAATGTATATCTGAATCCTAGGAAATCATTGCTATTCAAAACATTCGTCTTAAACTCCGTGTGTAGGTTAAGTCGGTTTTAGTGTTTTTATCTAAGATTTCAGATAGTCATGCAACGAGGTAGTCATCATGAGTTTGCAAACTGGTCTATTGAAGACCCAGCGTAAGTATTCTTTTTTTGCCCTATGCTTCATTTCAACTTTCATGTTAAACGCACCGAACGTGGACGGCGCGATTATTGCCTCCTCGAATTTTTCTACGTTTACCAACGGTAATCTTGTTGGCCAAAACGGGTGGCAGCAGTACAACACGCCGGTCACTGTGCCGATTCAGGTTTCTAGCGGTGCGGTAACTTGGACTCCACCTGCTGCGGCAATCGAAAACAACCAGGATGCGTTTCTCCCGTTCCCCTCTCAAATTGCTCAACCATCCTTAGGCTCGATCATTCTCAATTATGACGTTGTGTTGAGTGTTGCATCGGCTGGGGCACCTGGGTCATTCTTCGCGGCCTTGAATACGCTCACCGACGGTACATTGACTAATAACTTTCAAAACGCACGTTTGGCGGTTCAACCGTCTGGGGCCGGATTTGTCGTCGGCTCACGCGTGAACGGCCAAGGGGGGTATCCTTTTGCGTTTGGAACAGAAGTTTTAAACTTTAATCAGTCGTACGCACTGCGGGCGGAAATCAACATGGTCGCGGGTAACTCCAACGACTTCATTCGAGTTTTTGCGGGTAACGATTTTAACAACCTGACCTTGCAAGCAACAGCGACTGCGACTAGCACAAATTCCGCTGTCACGGATCCGCTTTATGGGTCAATCATCCTGTCTCAATTTCAAAACGCGACAGCTTTTCAACCGGGAGTTACAATCAATTCGGTTAGTGTGTCAAACGTGACCGCAGTCCCCGAACCATCCTCGTTTGCGTTAATTGGCTTCGCTATTACAGGAACTGGTTGTGTGACTTATCGACGACGATGCAAGTGTGCATAGAGCCGCTTACTTTCTGAGTACTGAGACTAGTCGGAGAACGAGTTCCGTAAACACCGACGAGATCAAACTTCTAGTGGCCGAAGTGTCGATTCCCCCAAAGAGGTGACATGTCACCGAAGTCCAAAAACTCAGCTCCGATACAGATAATGGACTAAAATCGTGGTCCACATTAGTGCTGTAACCACAACACCTAGGCAGGCTGTCTGAACCCAGAACCGGGTTGTTGTTTTGTTCCAGGTCGAAGAAGTGTTTGTAGGAGTATCTCGGTCCAGGAATTTCTGACGTAGTTCGGCATCTTCGAACAATGCGGTCTGGCTTGCCTCAAGCGTCCCGTATTGGACTGAGAAATCGAGGATCCCGTAGAGCATGTGTCGACGGCCAACGGGGTCGATACCGAGAGCTTCGAAATGCCAAAGCTGGCTTCCGAATGCTGAATCCGTTTCTTCTTCGAAATGGACACATCGCAAATTCTCGACCCGCGATTGCTGGTCACAGTATTCACGTTTTACCAAGCATCGACGTGCTTGATCAGAAACAAGTTGCCAAGTTTGACGGGGGAATTGAATTGGGTCGATTTCCGGTTGCACGATCCGAGTCCCTGAGATCATTAATGGATTTAATTCCGCCTTAAGGTCGGCACCATGTCGACCATATCTTCATTCTACGTGTAAACCGCTATCTAGGTCACCACCGTAATAGGCAAGTTCGCGAATTTTTTTAATTTTTTTTCAAACTTAAGCCTCGGCTACCCGCGATTTTAACAATAGGTTGTTAAGGAAGCTTGTGAGTTCCATCCGCGCGTAGGAAATAGGAACAATCCTCGATGCAAGCGTTAGTCTCTGTCGCTATTGGGTCCAAAGGTGACAGGTTCGATAGTAGTGTCTAGCGACATTGATAGA
>JANODQ010000150.1:0-3236 GCA_031412775.1 Pirellulaceae bacterium
CAAGAAACTCGCCTGAATACATTCGCGAATTGACCGAACATCACGTCGGCGGTCACTTGAAGGTCGCACCAGAACACGTCGATCCGGACGTCTTATTCAAAATGCGAAAACCTGACAACGATGACTTTGAATTCTTTGCAGATGAGTTCAACGAGACATCCGAAAAAGTTGGAAAGAAGCAGTATCTGATTCCTTATTACATCGCGTCCCATCCAGGAAGCACGATCGAGTCGATGATCGAATTGGCTCTGTTCTTGAAGCGCAATGGCTACAAACCAGATCAAGTCCAAGACTTTATTCCGGCTCCGTTGGATGTTGCAACCAGCATGTATTACACCGGTCTCGATCCGTTCACGAAAAAGCCTGTCTACATAGCCAAAGCATTGAGCGATCGTAAGCTGCAACGAGCTCTCATGCAGTTCTTCAAACCTGAAAACTACTTCGAAGTTCGCGAAGCACTGCGACAAGCCAAACGCATGGATTTAATCGGTGATGGTTGCGATAGCTTAATCCCATCCCGACCACCACGCGAAGCCATGGAATCACGCCGCAAAGAAGCCAGCGACCGATTCCGCGGCGATTACGTTCACACAATCCCAGGCGTTAATCGTCAATCACAATCCAACTCTGGCAGTGCCAATTCCGGAATAGCCAACCCCGGAAACATCAATTCAGCAGCACCGCTGCGCAAGCAAGCCAAGAAAGAACAGCGCTCAGGAGCCAGCACCGGCTACCGGCCAGGAAGACGCCAGAACAAGCCGAAAGACTGAAAATCGCCGTCGGCTTAAACATGCCCGCTTAGGCGTGCTGACGCTATGCGAAAATATTGTTCTTGCAACAACAGCCTTACCTCGCGAAATCGTATTCCGACGCTTTATCAAAAAACTCTCACCAGACGCCCTTACGAAAAAGGGCCTCTTGCCCGACATTCGCAAATGTTTGGTGTACTACACCTTGTAATCCAGGTCCCTTATCAACTTGTTTCCTTCATCTTGTTTATTTGAAGACAACCTTTGATTCACCAAACCATGAAACGAATTATTTGTCCGTTTTTGTTTGTGGCCGTGTGGGCGATGAGTTTTTTCGTGCAGGCCGACGATGCCATCCCAACTGGCACCGCTACGAAGATTTGGGATCAGGCGCCGCACAATGCCTTCACCGATCTTGTGCGGTTCAACGACCGCTGGTTCTGCGTGTTTCGTGAAGGCAAGGGGCATATGTCGCCCGATGGCGCCCTGCGCGTCATCACGTCGGTCGATGGCGAGAAGTGGCAATCTGCAGCACTGATCACATCGAGCAACTCGGACCTGCGCGATGCCAAGATCACCGTCACGCCCGATGGTCAACTGATGCTCTGCGGAGCAGAGGCGTTGCATGACAAGTCGCAGCATACGCATCAGTCGTTGGCCTGGTTCTCGAAGGACGGTCGCACGTGGAGCGAGAAGTACACCATCGGCGATCCGGATTTCTGGTTGTGGCGCGTTACCTGGCACAAAGGCACGGCCTATGGCATTGGCTATGGCTGCGGCAAGGAGACTTCAGTGCGACTCTACTCGAGCAAGGATGGCAAGAAGTTCGAAAGGCTCGTCGAACGTCTGCATGATGTCGGCTATCCCAACGAGACATCGATCGTGTTCGAAGGCGATACCGCCTATTGCCTGTTACGGCGCGATGGCCAAACGAAAGAACTCAACACCGGCTTGCTCGGTGTTGCGCAGGCTCCGTTTACGCATTGGGAGTGGAAGGATCTAGGCACAAAGATCGGCGGACCGCACATGATTGGCCTCCCCGATGGCCTCCCCGATGGCCGCTACGTCGCCGCAGTCAGGCTCTATGACAAAAAAGTCCGCACGTCATTGTGTTGGCTCGATCCGCAAGTGGGTAAGCTGACCGAGTATCTCGCGTTACCCTCCGGCGGCGACACGAGTTATGCCGGACTGGTAGTACACGAAGGCCAGTTATGGGTCAGCTACTACTCGTCACACGAAGGCAAGACCAGCATCTACCTCTCGAAAATGCCGATGCCTTCAACTGTCCGCCACGAAAACTCTTCCTCTACAAGGGAGCAACCGGCAGGGACTGGTAAAGCTCCCTAATGCTACCGTAGTCAGCTTGCGTTTAGTGTACTTCTTGTGAGTGTCCCCGATGCCTCCGATGCCCCAATTCGACCGGACGGTAATCGCCCAAGGAACGAAACGAGACCACTAATGAATTCGCCACGTTTGGCATCAATCAACAATCAACCTGGTATAAGCAACTGATTATGTGCAACGATTGGTTTATTCTTTCGCAGTTAATGTAGCCTGTTTCATAGATACGGCAAGAAATGTCGAGGACCCAACACTTGAACCGCCGACAAGCGTTGTTTTCGATGGACTAATCAACATGGTCGTGTTGACTGTAAACGTGTTTGTGTCCGGTGGGCTATCAACGGTTCCTTCTCGATCAAAGCGAGAGGATTCATAGGTTAGCCCTAGTTGGGTTTTCCCATCGCGTGGTTCCGCCGTCAGTCGGACCAAAGTTCCTATCGATTGCTGTTGCGTATGTCGACTTGGGGCTTTGTTAGGCGAGCTAGTAACTCCCGTAGTTACGGTCGCCATTTTCCCGATCTGTAGCATGCTTTCAAAGCCGGGTAAAACCGAAATTTGTATGGTTTCGATGATCTCAATTTCTCCACTGACTTTCATCTCATCAAATGATTTTTCAATCTCGATAGATAGTTGATCGATGTTAGGCGACTTCTTCATTCGGAATTCGGTCAACTGCACAATACACGGGGGCCCCTCCACAATTGGTGGTTGTCCCCCAATACCTTGACCAAAACAAAAGCTGTTCGCCACGATAGACACAAAAACAAACAGGACGAGCGTTTGCACGAGAACCTCCAATTATTCTAGAGCCATTGAGATAGAAACCAGGCAGTCTCAGATCTTGCGATAACCAACACTGCGTTTGAACTTCGCGTCGGCATACTTGACAACATCTTACTCCATTCCTGGATCGTGAGGGCAAAGGGGACACAGGCACTACTGTTCGGAACCACGCATCGAACGCTTTTACAACCCAATTTGCATACACACGTCAGTCGGCTTTGTCAGTCCAAACGAGTTCGAAAAAACACGCTGTGCTTCTTCGAAAGAACTCGCACTTTGAAATCTGCCAACGCATGTTCGCCGCCGTCGGTCGCTCGCCCAAAGTGGCGACCGATGGCTGCGCAGACGAAGGCAGATTTCAAT
>JANODQ010000151.1:0-2343 GCA_031412775.1 Pirellulaceae bacterium
TGATCGCAGGAACGATTCTCCTCGTTGGGTTCATCTTGTTGTTCGGGCGTCGAGGTGGAAACGTGTTGATCCACCTTTCGATTGGCATGATGATGCTCGGACAATTCATTTTTGGTGATCGGCAAATTGAAGAACGTATAAGCCTTGCCGATGGCGAATCCACGAACATGGCCATTCGACCTGATGAAATCGAACTGGCACTCATCAATCGCTCCAATCCAACGAAGGACTTAGTTGTTGCGATCAATCAAGATAAACTTATTGCGGCATCTCGTTCGCAAAAAGCCATCGATGATCCAGTCCTACCGGTGCAAATTGTTGTTGAAGAATACATCGAGAATGCTCAACTTGCGAAAGCGGACGACACGAGTGTGTCGCTTCCCAAAAATCGAGCTACGTCCGGTTTGGGCTCGCAGTACATTGCACTTCCAGCGGTGAAGACCGGTGGAGCGATGGATAAGATGAACACGCCTGCTGCGTATATCAAACTCCTTTCCAAGGATGGCAAAGAAACACTCGGAACGTATCTAATCGCACTGCAAGCCAACGATCGTAGCTCGCTTACCTTGGGACAAAGTAGCGACATCCCCGAAGAACTTGCCGTCGACACAAAACCATACGAAATGTCGCTTCGATATCGACGGACTTATAAGGACTATCGCGTTACGCTCAAGGATGTAGAACGACTCAACTACACGGGTAGCGATACGGTTCGCGACTTTTCATCGTTTGTCACGTTCGTCGACAAAGAAGGTAAAGAAAAAATTGATGGTCGCATTTGGATGAACAACCCTATGCGTTACCGCGGCGAGACTTTCTATCAGTCATCGTTTTCTCCCAAAGAGTTGGTCGGCAAAGACACGACTGGCTTGCAAGTAGTATCCAACGCTGGTTGGCTAGTCCCTTATATCTCGTGCGCTTTTGCCGCTCTCGGGATGTTGGCCCACTTCGGTTCAACGTTTGTTCGCTTCGCATCTCGATTCGAACGTGAGTCGACTGGTAGCGCTAGTAAGAATCCTGAGCCGATAGCGCTAGCCACGGGTATCAACAACCCTAGCAGGATTGGCCCCGCGTCACCCGAGGCTGTCGCCTACGGCTCAGGGAAGAAGCCGATTTCATCGGGCCAGGCTACTACACTAGGCTCTCCCAACTGGTGGGAGTCCGCGCGACAAGCACGGCGTGGAATTGGCGGATGGCTGTTACCTTTGGCTGTTGTAACGATAGTCGGTGGTATGTTTGTTTCGGCAGCGATGGAGCCAAAGTCGAGTGCTGATTCAATTGATTGGTATGCGGCTGGTAACTTGCCGATGCAACACGAAGGCCGTATTAAGCCAGTTGATTCGGTCGCTCGAAATCTGCTGCAAGCTCTTTCCGGACAAACGTCGGTAGTCGTAAACGCAGATAACGATGGGAAACCCTCTGCCGAGCGAACGCTGAAAGCAACCGAATGGTTCTACGGGCTAATCTCCGATCAACCCTGGATTGATCATGCTTACATGTTTCGCATCGATGCAAAGGAGGTTTTGGATGTTTTTGACTTAGATACAGAAGACAGCAAAGCTTACGTGAGTGGCTTCATGAAGATCGTTGGCAAGGAAGGTCGTAACCGATATTCATGGGCTCAATTGCGACCAAAGATGGACAGCTTCATCGAAAAGATGCAACCCATCTTAGAAAAGCGACAAGCAAATCCCGAGTCGCTTAAGTTCCAGGACCAAAAGTTTATGGAGCTTTATCAAAAGATAAACCTCTTCCAGATGACTTCGCTGTCGTACTCGACAAATCGATTGCCAGCACCACCGAAGTCAGATGATGATGCGGATCGTAGTCGCTTTGGACAAGAACTCATCGCAGAAATGCGAGCAGTTCAGCAATTGGAAGATGGCAAGCCCGCGAGCATCATCCCTCCACTTGCCAGTTCAGCCTCTATATCAAAAGCAACAGACAGGCCCTCTGACGATCCATCCACTCAGTGGCGAGCACTTCGACCCGCTTTGTTTGCAAGCTACGCTGCCAAGGCAATGGGGATGGATGATGGCGATAACAAAATGATGCTCCAGTTCCTCGATTTGCGCGATGCTGTTCGAGACGGAAAGCCGTTGACTATCAATCAAGAAGTTGAAAAGTATACAAAGCTTCTTGGTGAACAACCGAACCTCAAAGCGATTCTTCCGGCAGCAAGCTTCGAAGGCTGGTACAACAAATTCGGTCCTATCAGCGGCTGCATTGCGTTTTATCTGATTGCGTTTGCGTTAACGCTGTTCAGCATGATCATGTTCCCGCAACCGTTGCGAAGAACCGCTTTTTGGATGACAGTAGTTGTATTCGTTGTTCACGTGGTCG
>JANODQ010000152.1:0-14332 GCA_031412775.1 Pirellulaceae bacterium
GCTTTGTGGTTGCTCAGTACGGTCCTCGTAATCGGGTTTACGTGTTTGGGGGTCTTGATCTATCAGACCATCGACCGAATCAAGATTAATGGTCCGATCTATGCCGAAATTATGGAACAAAAGGACATCGTGGCCGATATCCTGCCACCCCCGGAGTATACGGTTGAAAGTTATCTCACCATGTTCGCTTTAGCCAGCCCGAATCGAAACGCGGATCGAAAAATTCTGGAAGCCAAATTGGGCGTTTTGGAGGATGAATACGAGACCCGACAAACGTATTGGAATAGTGTGTTGCAACCAAGTCCGATAAAAACACTGATGGTCGAGACGTCAAGTGAACCTGCCCGTCGTTTTTTTCGAATGAGTCGCGAACAATTGATTCCCTTAGTACGCATAGGGGACTATGAAGGCGCTCAGGAACTGATTCACGGTGAACTGTTCGCAGCCTACCAGCAGCATCGAATCGCGATTGACGAACTCACACTGCTAGCGCGAGCTCGTGCAGAGACAGTTGAAAACAATGCGGCCCAAATGTTGTCGACCGGTTATATTCCGTCACTGTTTGCTACCGCTGCTTTTTTGCTGACGACGACTTTAGCAGCCATCGTTTGGAACTTCTCCAGTGCAGAAAAAAATGCCTCAACGCTTGCAATGCGAATGACCGCAGAGCTTCGCCTTAAAACCGATGAATTGCTGCTCAGTGAATACAAGTCGCGAGCGATGTTTGATCAAGCCTTCCAACTCACCGGACTTCTTAGTGTGGAAGGAATGGTGCTCGAAGTAAACCAGACCGCCCTCGATTTTGCGAGCCTCAGCTTAGCGGATGTGATCGGTAAGCCGTTCTGGGAGACGGCCTGGTGGACGCATTCCGAAGCATTGATGGCCAAGGTCAAGAATGCGGTTGCGAAGGCAGGAATCGGTGAATTAGTTCGCTTCGAGACACAGCATCCGGCGCCGGATGGCCAGGTCCATACCATCGATTTTTCACTAAAACCTGTCCGTGACGAACGTGGATGTGTTATCTGGCTCGTGCCTGAGGGACGCGACATCAGCGAGCGCAAGCGATTCGAGGATGACCTGATGCAGGCAAAGATCGATGCCGAATCGGCGAGCAGATCCAAGAGTGAGTTTCTGGCCAATATGAGCCACGAGATCCGAACACCCATGACCGCAATTCTTGGATTTACGGACCTGTTGCTAGATGATCGCAATTTTCAAGACGACCCCGAGCGTCGCATCCATGCCATCCAGACGATTCAACGCAACGGCGAGCACTTGATCGGAATCATCAACGATATTCTAGACTTGTCAAAAATCGAGTCCGGGAAATTGGAGGTGGAATCGGTCGATTACTCACCGATTGCCGTGATCGAGGAGGTTCTATCGCTGATGCGAGTGCGGTCGACCGATAAAGGACTCACGCTGGAATCCCGGTTCAAAACCTCGGTTCCATCGACTATATCTACCGATCCGACGCGATTACGTCAGGTGTTACTTAATTTAGTCGGCAACGCTATAAAATTTACGGAGCATGGTGGTGTCCGAATCCTAGTCCGCTATTGTCCAGGCGAAGTTGCGAAGATGGAATTTGATGTCGAAGACACAGGACTCGGGATGACCACCGAACAGCAGGAGCGACTGTTCAAGCCGTTCACGCAAGCCGATTCGTCCACAACACGCCAATTTGGAGGGACCGGTTTGGGACTCGCGATCAGCAAACGGCTCTCTGAAATGATGGGTGGGGATGTGATCATCTCCCATTCGTTGCCCGGTTCGGGCTCCTGTTTTCGTGCGACGATTGCCGTAGGGGTAATCGCAGGAGTGGAGTTGATCGAGGTGGCCGAAAAAAGCTTGTTCGAAACCCCTACATTTCGACCAACTACGTCCGTGCGATCTGCGAGCGCGTTGTCGGGACACCGAATTCTGTTGGCCGAGGATGGTGCCGACAACCAGCGGTTGATCGCGTTCGTGCTCAAGAAAGCGGGAGCGATCGTGACGATCGTTGAAAACGGTCAACTGGCAGTGGTTGCCGCCTTAAGTGCGTTCGAAAGCGATGAACCGTTTCACGTCATTCTGATGGACATGCAAATGCCGGTCCTTGATGGATACAACGCGGCCGCCATGCTCAGGGCCAAGCACTACCCGGGTCACATCATCGCCTTGACCGCGCATGCCATGAATAGCGACCGAGCCAAATGCTTGAACGCCGGTTGCGACGACTATGCAACCAAGCCGATCGATCGTATCAAATTGATTCAGCAAATCGCGGCAGTCAGGTCGGATTATTCTCTCAAATGTTCGTAAGGCCAATGGACTTTCTTTACGGGCTTTCAAAGAGTCTGTGGGGAGTCGCCGCAAGCCGGAGAAATGTACCGAATGAAGAAGTCGTTCGAGGTAATGTCGTCAGAAGGACAAACAGAAACACGCATAAACCGGACCGCTCCGACTGCTTGCGGAATATCTGATAATAGCAACTGAACTGACTGAGGAGGCCGCCAAACGCATATCTCGCAAAGTTGTCGCCTACAGATTTCGCCGGTGTCCCTACGACCTCTTCGGCAGATATACTTTTGGGACGCAGATTCAACTTGACCGTTCGCACTGTCAATATTTTAGGAAGCTTGATCCGCCGCTCGACCGAGTCCAGCTTTTCACCAAAGCGACTCATGCGACCGACAACTTTTTGGCCAATCGTTTTTTCATTTTTCATAATTCAATTCCTTTAGGCTCGCTTGTCGATAAGTTGCCGAATGCAATCAATGTATTTCTTGATGCCTTTTTTATCATCCGGAGTCAGGTTGTCTTATTCGTTCTTGGCATAGGCGATGACCACGACGACCGAATGATGTTCAAGAAAGTAGGCGTAGCAAATACGATTACCACCACTCTTACCGCTACTTTCATCATAAACCATCCGCAGTTTTCGAAGACCGCCAGTCCCTACAACTATCATCGCTCCTTCCGGATTGCTCATGATTGCAATCTCAAACATCCAAAGAGCCATCTGGTTTTTGTCACCTCGATGGAGCGATTTCGTCGACTCCGAATAAACTTACTTTCATCTGCGCGATATTGCCAATTTAGCAATCCAAGTTAAGTTCTTTAATCAAATCCGGTTCCGAGATATACAATGTGGTTGACGCTTGCTGGACGGGCTCTCTATTCATGATAATTGGCGCGGTGTCTTACCTAAACACGAAACCTTTGATAGACACGCTCGTAACGGGGATCGGGAGTGCTGACGATTTAGTTCTGGATTTGCCGAGCAAACTCGCTTTCCGGTTAGCGAACAGTGACCTTGACATTGCCCTAATCCCAGTTGTCGAGTTTTTTCGCGGCCCACAGGGTGAGCAATTCTGTGAGACTTCGCCAAACGTAATGCAAGCAGGTCAAATAAAGTTAGCGGAAAACCCATACAGAATTCTTTCCAACGCAATGATCGGTTGTAAGGGAATTGTGCGAAGCGTGCGGTTGTTTTTTCGAACTGAGCCTCACTTGGTGCGGACGATGGCTGTTGATGAGGGGTCGAAAACTAGTATAGCTCTATCGAAAGTTTTGTTGGCAGAGATTTATGGCTTACAACCAGAGACGATCCCGCTTCCGATGAGTTGTGATCCGGATCACATTGAGGCGGATGCTGTCCTTGTGATTGGAGACCGCGCGATGCACCCAGGTAGGCACAAGTCGTTCACTTCCGATTGGGATCTAGGGCAAAAATGGTTCGAGCATACAGGGCTGCCCTTTGTGTTTGCCATGTGGGTTGGTAGAGCAGATTACAACACCGATTGTAATACTGGCGACTGGCGTTATAGGTTCGAAACCGCGAGAGATGAAGGTGTTGCAAAGCTCTCTGAACTAAGCGACCGGTACGCATCAAGCTACCAACTCACCCACGCCGATTGCATGGAATATCTTGGAAGCAATTTGCGATTTAAGATGACTAGCGAAGACCTACTAGGGCTCAAAACGTTTCACGCAAAAGCAGTCAGGTGGGATTTGGTCGCGCAGGAACTCGAACCTGTTTGGCCAGATATAGAAGAAGTAGCAGTGGCTAGCTAGCGACGTAAACTATCTTTTTTTACTGATTAATACTACTGATTAATACTACTGAGAAAACAAATGTTAATCCAATCCATTCTAGATGATGTAGTCGCTGGTAAGCGTCTTGAACAAGATGATGCACTGAAGTTGATGCAGAGCAACGAATTGGCTGCAATCGGTCGAGCTGCCAACGAGGTGACGCAGCGATTGCACCCAGAATCGTATCGCACTTACAACGTCGATCGAAACATCAATTACACAAACATTTGCACTGCGGTTTGTGATTTCTGTGCTTTTTATCGTACTCCCAAAAGCGGAGAGGGCTATGTGCTTACAACAGAAGAGCTGCATGAAAAGATTGCCGAAACGGTTGAGCTGGGTGGTAATCAAATCTTGCTTCAAGGTGGACTGCACCCACACTTCAAACTCGAGTGGTACGAAGAAATGCTGCGTGGGTTGAAGGCGAACTTTCCGCAAATCAACGTCCACGGATTTAGCCCTCCAGAGCTCCATCATTTCACGAAAGTGAATAAGCTTTCGATCGAAGAAGTTTTGACGAGATTGAAAGATGCAGGACTTGGGAGTATTCCGGGGGGAGGCGCTGAGATTTTAGTGGACCGAGTTAGGACTGAGATTACGCGCGGGAAGGTCCTCTCAGACGATTGGTTAAACGTCATGCGAGTTTGGCACAAGCTCGGCGGCCGAAGTACTGTGACGATGATGTTTGGACACGCGGAAACACTCGCAGAACGAATCGAACATCTGGAACGCGTTCGCCAGCTTCAAGATGAAACGGGCGGGTTTACTGCATTTATTTGCTGGACATTTCAGCCGGAGAACACGGAGATGTCCCAGTATCCGGCGGCCGGCTCTTTCGAGTACTTGAAGACCCAAGCAATTTCTCGGTTGTATTTGGACAACATTGCAAACATACAAAGCAGCTGGGTTACGCAGGGGCTCAAGATTGGGCAGCTAGCTTTGCTATTCGGAGCGAACGACATGGGGTCACTGATGATTGAGGAGAATGTTGTTGCTGAAGCTGGCACCGTGCATTTCCTTACGTTGGACCAGATTCGTGCCGCTATCGAGGAATCTGGATTTGAAGCACGGCAGCGCGATGTGTTTTACCGGTTAGTCGAGCCGAGTCTCGAGCAACTCGCAGTCGAATCCAATCGTCGTAAGGCAACCGCCGACGAGAAACGTCTGCCCGTCATGGATGCAGTCGCTCCATGAGTAGGCATTTTGTCTGTTCAGCATCTCTGTTGACGAATTGTCTCGGGGACTTGAAACAACCGATAGCCGCGAGGTCAGTCATGCTTCCAAAGAAATAGTTCCTTAAGGCTCGCTTTGAGGAGAATCGATAGTTAAGTTTTTTTGAACCTAATTGGATACGGATAGTTTGCTACAATGAACAATTGAGCTTGACCCTTTTGGACAATATAATGTTCTAGGGATCAATTTTGTTTTCCCTTGCACCACTTAGGAGAGTTCCAATGAAGATTAAGTCATTTCTGATCGGAGTTTGTATTATGGGTTTGGCATCGTCTAGTAGTCCGTCACCCGTTCATGCGGTTGAGGCAGCGAAGGCTGGGAGCGTCTTGGCGACGACAGTCAAGTCGATCGAAGGAACTCCTGTTGAGCTATCAAAGTATGATGGTAAGGTTCTTTTGGTTGTGAATGTGGCCAGTAAGTGCGGCTACACTTCGCAGTATTCTGGCATGCAAGAAGTGTACACAAAGTATAAGGATAAGGGTTTTGAAGTCCTTGGATTCCCTTGCAATCAATTCGGAGGTCAAGAGCCTGGAAGCAATAAGGACATTCAGGAATTCTGCTCGTCAAAGTACAAAGTAACCTTTGATATGTTCGACAAGGTAGATGTCAACGGTGCTAACGCGAGTCCGCTGTACAAACAGTTGACGGCTGCCGAGACGAAGCCCAAAGGAGCGGGAAAGGTTGCTTGGAATTTTGAGAAGTTTCTGATTAACAAAAAAGGGGAAGTTGTGGCTCGCTTTCCAAGCAGTGCTGATCCGGACGGTAAAGAAGTGACAGCAGCAATTGAAAAGGCGTTAGCTGAGTAAGGTACGGCAACTGATTAATGCACCGGCGAATAATTGGCATATTTAACACGAGGTGCGAGACAGTGAATTGGGGTGTAACTAGCGGGCGTATCATAGTCGCATTATTTGTGCGGTTGCGTATCAATAACCTATCAATGTACAAATCCAGTTCAGTGGACTGGGTTTGTAATAGTGATAATAATAAGTTCTTTAGGTCTGATTGTTTAATGTGATGAAGGGATTGTCGGACAAACGGCCTAGTTGTTGGGCTTTAATTTCGGAAGGTATGTGTCAGGCTTAGTTCGTTGGATTGGGTCAGGAAAACAAGCAGGGGTTTGCCTTTCAATCAAAACAGCAAGATTGCAAATCTTACGGGCTGGGTTGAGGGAAAGGTTGCACCATCAACGGATTTAGGTTGAGCAATCCGAACGCCTTTCGCGGAGATCATAATTTTACTCTCTTTACGCATCTCTCAGCACCGTTCGCGACCGCCGTATCGACACCTAAACAGCTGGTCCCTCATATTTGGTGAATTCAGGAATATGTCCAGGTCGTTAGTAAGGGTATCCAGCAGTCAAAATATCTTTAAGTTTTGAATCCGCTTTTGGTTGTCTTCGAAAAGCAAAATTGGTGTTAAATCAAAAGAGTGTTTCGCATTCATAGCTGACTTGCCCCCAACTCTATTATTTCAGCATGAACAGTATCAAATCAGAATCACGAAACTATCTCGATGGCTTGCCTCCTCATTTGACAGAGAGGGCCTACTTAAAGGCCCCCGGACGACCAGGACACGAAGGTAAGTATGTTGTCTACTGGACCCATCACGCATTGCGAACCGACGAAAATCCAGCACTCGACGTTGCGCGACTTTTAGCAGACAAACTCAAACTACCGCTGCTTGTTTATCAAGGACTTTCCGAAGCGTATCGATTTGCGTCTGATCGCCATCATACTTTTATTCTGGAAGCGGCGCGAGACCTCGAAAAAAATTACGCTGAGCTTGGAATCGCTTATGCGCTTCAGGTGGATAGAGAGGGGGCTCGTAATCCGAAATTAGCTCAGCTCCTTAAATCAGCTGCTATCTTGGTGACAGACGATTTTCCGATTGAAGCAACAAGGCACTGGACTGAGCGTCTGGCGAAGATAAATCGGTGTCCGATTGTGGTTGTTGATACCGCTTGTGTAGTGCCAACGCGGCTCGTGGAAAAGGCCTACGATCGAGCGTTTGCATTTCGAGATGCAACTGCAAAGCTGTACGCCGAACGTATCGATCGTCCGTGGCCAACTCGCGTTGAGAACATCACTCGAGCGGCACTCCCATTCGACTCATTGCGACTCACAGACGATAGTTCCGGGAAAACAGATATTTCTGAATGTACGTCTGGTCCAATCATCGCCAACATCGTTTCTCAATGCGCAATCGATCATTCGATCGGCCCAGTCGTTGATACGCGAGGTGGATCGGAGGCGGGCTACGCGCGATGGAATGCGTTCCGGAAAAACGGACTACGCAGTTATGCGAAACGTCGAAATCAAATTGAAATCGATGGCGTCAGCCGCATGTCTGCTTATTTGCATTACGGCATGGTGTCACCCTTTCGCATCGCACGAGAAGCGTCGGAGGATGGTGCAGACAAGTACTTAGACGAGCTGCTCATTTGGCGTGAGCTCGCATATGCTTTTTGTTACTATCGAGCAGACTTGGAAAGCGATGCAAGCCTTCCATCGTGGGCTGTTGCAACGCTTTCGAAACACGTCAATGATGCTCGGACCTGCTTGTCATGGGAGACACTTGCACGGGCAAAGACGGGCGAACCTTTGTGGGACGCGGCTCAACGCAGCTTGCTCAAGCACGGGGAGCTACACAACAACGTTAGGATGACTTGGGGAAAAGCGGTCTTGGAGTGGTCGGTCAATCACCGAGAATCGCTTAGCAGACTAATCGATTTAAATCATCGCTATGCTCTCGATGGCCGC
Source organism: Pirellulaceae bacterium (assembly GCA_031412775.1). Taxonomy (GTDB): domain Bacteria; phylum Planctomycetota; class Planctomycetia; order Pirellulales; family Pirellulaceae; genus JAIYDQ01. Next base: position 8,076 of record JANODQ010000152.1, read on the forward strand.
GACCCAGCCTCTTATGGCGGGATCCTATGGTGCTTAGGCCAATTTGATAGACCATTTCAACCCGAACAGCCGATTTTAGGAACTGTCCGAGGTCGCCCGTTGTCGGAACACGAATCGAGAATCAACATCGACTCCTACATCAAGAAAGTCGATCGCAGCTTAGCGGAACCTTCTCCGCGAATCGCAATGATCGGAACCGGTCTCGCAGGTCTCATGTGCAGCCGAATTCTTAGCGACCAGGGGCTTCCCATCAAGTGCTTTGAAAAATCAAATCGTGCCGGTGGCCGCATATCAACAAGAATCTCCGAGGGAACAGCTCAGTTCGATCACGGGGCGCAGTACTTCACGATTCGCGATCCGGTGCTTGCACCGTACTTGGATTCGTGGTGCCAAGATAAACACGTTTCACAATGGAATGGTCATATTGTTTCTATCGACGCGACTGGGATTCTTCGAGAAGTTCCAGCGACAAAAAGATTTGTTGGGACACCACGTATGGAATCGCTCGCAGAACACTTGGCGACGGATTTACAGATTGAAGTAGAAACGGAAGTTGCGAAGGTTGAGCAGGGAAAGAATTCCTACCGTTTAATGTCCAAGGATGATCGCGATCTCGGTGAATTTGATATCGTCTTATGGAATTGCCCACCGAAGCAAGTTGAAAGGTTGGTGGCACAATCATGCGATTGGACAGTAGAGCTGTCAAAGGTCGACATGGTTCCATGCTGGGCTGTGATGCTTGCTTTAGAAAGCCGATGGGATGCTCCATTCGACGGTGCGTTCATCAACGACGGATCACTTGCTTGGATAGCTCGCGACTCAAGCAAACCCTCGCGTCCGAAGGTCATGGATACGTGGGTGCTCCATTCAACCGTCGCTTGGGCTATAGAGAACTTGGACGTATCCAAAGAATCAGCCATCGCCAGCTTGACTCAAGAGGCCGAACGCGTCACAGGTTTTAAGATGCCTAAGTCTTGCGTGGCAAGGGCTCATCGATGGCTTTATTCTCGGCCAAATGAATCGTTACCAAAGAGTTCACTATGGGACGACACGAACCAACTGGGAGCTTGTGGCGATTGGTGTGGAGGGCCGCGTGTTGAAGGAGCTTTAAAAAGCGGTATGGCACTCGCCGGTAAAGTCCTGGGCTCTCTCCACGAACGCTCACGTGCAATTTCCGCAACCCAAGTTCAGTCTGCTAAGCCTGTTCAGTTGGGCCTGTTTTCATAAAGCGATCAGCAGTCCTCTAACAATCCTCTATACCGACGCACACATCCACACATGGCAAATAAGTCAACTGCAGCGATCGTATATCCACATCAACTCTGGGCTAAAAGTCCGGCAATCGCTGCTTCCGATATTGTCGTCTTGGTTGAGGACCCGCTATTTTTTTCTCAGTATCGCTTTCATGTTCAGAAGTTGGTGCTGCACCGCGCATCGATGACTGAGTTTGTTAAGCATTGCGAGCGATTAGGGAAACAAGTTCATCGCATTGAATCCAAGTCGATTTCTCGATCGAGTGAAATCGGCAACATTTTGAAGTCGAAGAAAATCAAAAAGGCGTACATTGTCGAGCCTTCAGACCACTGGTTACGAAAGCACGTTACCGAAGGTTGTAACGATGCTCAGATCGAACTTGAGTGGTTGGAAGATCAATCGTTTCTAACGCCCGTTGAAGTCATGCAGAAGTGGGCTGACGATCGGAAACATTATCACTTTACCGATTTTTATACGCAGCAACGTAAACGCCTGAATCTGTTGATGGATGAGAAGGGAAAACCAATCGGGGGAAAATGGACCTTCGACACGGACAATAGAAAGAAGTTACCCAAAGGAGTAATTGTCCCGGAAATTAAGACTCCCAGCCAGCGTCCCAGTGTTGTCGAAGCGAAGCGATATGTCGCAAAGGCATTTCCGAATGCCCTCGGGCAAGTGGAAAACTTTTGTTATCCAGTCACACATCGAGAAGCCGCAATATGGCTCGATTCGTTTGTGGAAGAACGCCTTGCGTCGTTTGGCGACTATGAGGATGCGATCTCCAAGCAAGAAACCTTTCTGTTTCACAGCGTGTTGACTCCGATGCTCAATATTGGGCTGATCACCCCTGACCAGATTATCGCTCAAGTTATTGCGAAAAGCGAAGAGGTAGAACTCAATTCGTTGGAAGGATTTGTTCGACAAGTCATCGGATGGAGGGAATTCATTCGGCTCGTCTACTTGCATGCCGGTTCGCGGCAGCGATCGACAAACACATGGAACCTAACTCGTTCTCTGCCTGCTTCGTTCTACACAGGTACTACAGGGATTGTTCCGTTCGATCAAAGTATACAACGTGCTTTAAAGTATGCTTACTGCCATCACATCGAACGATTGATGGTGCTCGGGAATTTTATGTTGCTGTGCGATATTCATCCCGATGCAGTCTATCAGTGGTTTATGGAGTTGTTCATCGATTCTTACGACTGGGTAATGGTCCCGAATGTTTACGGTATGAGTCAACATGCCGACGGCGGCTTGATGACGACGAAGCCTTATATAAGTGGGTCGAGCTACATCCTGAAGATGAGCGACTATTCAAAAAGTGACTTGGGAAGCGGCGATTTGGGCGAATTGAACTGGTGCGAGGTTTGGGACGCACTGTATTGGAGGTTTATCGATCGTGAACGCGAGTTTTTTAGTTCCAATCCGCGAATGCGAGTGATGGTAGGCCAACTCGATCGAATGGGAGAAAGACTCGATCACCACCGAAGCGTATCGGAGCGCTTTCTAACAAAGCTACATGGCTAAATCCGAAGCAATCGTAACTCTTACACCAACGCGGTTGCAATTTGCAAGTCGTTGGCTCGCCAAGCGTGACTCATCACTTCAACGTGTTCTGACCGGGCATGGTTACCCCGACATGTGGTCCCGCGAGCCTGGCTTTTCGACTATGGTCCACATCATTCTAGAACAGCAGGTATCGCTCGCTTCAGCCAATGCGACTTTTTCGCGTTTAAAACTGAAACTTGATGGGCGTGTTACTGCCGAAGGATTGTTGAAGCTGACGGCATTGGAATTAAAGGGGCTTGGTTTGACACGGCAGAAGATTCTTTACTCGAGATTGTTGGCAGAACAGGTTGCATCAGGAGCTTTTGCGTTTGATTCGCTCACGTCGCTGCAGGATGATCTTGTTCGCACGGTAATGACGAATCATAAAGGAATTGGAAACTGGACCGCCGACATCTATCTTTTGGAATGTCTGCTACGATGTGACATCCTGCCAAAGGGTGACGTCGGAGTTCAGGAAGCATTTCGTGTTTTGAAAGGACTCGAAGAACGACCCACGCAAGAGCAGCTTGAAATGATGACCGAACATTGGCGACCGTGGCGGAGTGTCGGTACGCGCATGCTGTGGAAGTTTTATTTAGATAAGTTAACGAGATAACCATGTCTAAAATGGATTATCTGCAACGACAGTAAGCAACTAAACCAAAATGAATTCGGTAACAAATTCCTTTGATCCGCCATCGCAACCAATGCCTACCGAGGAAGTTTGGTTCAATCGCGTTCCGTTGATAATAACTGCGTTACTTTTGCTGAGTGGTTGCGTTCACCTTGTTTTACTTGGGATTCTTGGGGCATCATGGCATGGGCCGCTGTCGCTTCGAAAACCCGCTCTCTTCGGGATTTCTGGAGGGCTGACGGTTTTTTCGCTCGCTTGGTTGATGACTAAATTGGAACCGAAGCGGCTGGATCGATTGCTTATCAATTCGTTATCGGTCGCGTTGTTGATTGAGGTGTGGCTTATCACTCTTCAGTACTGGCGCGGGGTTGCCTCGCACTTTAATCACTCGACCATGTTCAACGCAGCGATCGAGTTCATGATGCTTTTGTTGATCCTGTTTGCTACCGTTGGCATTTTCTACTTAACATGGCGAACCATTCGGCTTCGAGCGATCGATCCTGCGATGGCCATTGCGATCCGGGGCGGAATGGGGTTGCTCGCGTTGTCATGCTTGTTGGGGATTGCGACGTCGGTCCTGGGTGAAGCTAGTCTTGCAATGGGAGGCACAACGGAACTCTGGGGAAAAGCCGGTGTTTTAAAGTTCCCTCATGGTGTCGCCCTCCATGCGATTCAGTGGCTACCAATTCTCGCTTGGATTTGTAGAAGTCTGAGGCTTTCGCATTCAGTTCGCGTTATGGAATCAGCTCTTATTGCACAAGTAATGTTTTTGGTTTATTCAATTTGGCAAACCGGTAGCGGTCGTGATCGATTCGACCTGGATGTGATCGGTGGAAGCATGTTAGTGATCACGTTCTCTTTTGCCTTATATCCAGCGTTGGAATTGATTCGCCATTTCATTCACCGCGTTGCGATTAAGTCGTCATAGTCGCTTTGGGGTAACTGCCAAGTAGTTCCAGTCGTAGGGTTTTCTTTGATAGTGCCGCGAGTGCAGTCGCGACATTTTTATCCGCTTGGTGACCTTCCAGTTCAATGAAGAACAGGTATTCGCTGGCGTTACCTGCGATGGGAAAAGATTCGATCCAAGTCATGTTGAGTTTTGCCTTGCTAAAGATTTGCATCGCGTCAGCAAGGGCTCCACTTTGATGTGGGATTTGGAACATGACGGAGGTCTTGTCTTTTCCTGTCCGTGATGGAGCCTTGCGATGTACCAGTTGATTGTCAAAATTAGGATTGCTCAGCACAGCGAAGCGCGTCGAGTTGTTCGGGTTGTCTTCAATGCAGTCGGCAACGATGTTCAATCCGTAGTGCGTTCCGGCTTCGCGCGAGGCGATCGCGGCGGCTCCCGCTTTTTCAGCCGCGACCTGAGCCGCACGAGTGGTGCTCGAGATTTCGACGATCCTCGCTTCGGGAAGATTTTGGCTTAGCCAGTATCGACATTGCGACAATGCTTGCGGTTTGGAGTAGACTTCGCGAATGTCTTGGCGTGGTGTTCGGCTGAGTAAACAATGATGGATTGGCAGCATCACTTCGCCGCAAATTTTTACTGGATGCTTAGCAAACATTGTCAGCGTATCGACGATTCTTCCATCGGTTGAATTTTCGATAGGCACGACTCCAAAGGTCGCTTGATTTCTCAAGATCGCCTCGAAGACTGCCGCGATAGACGAAACCGGTTCGAGAGATGCCGATTCGGAAAAATGCTTGACGGCGGCTAAATAGCTGTACGAATACAGCGGACCGAGATAGGCGATTTGCGTTTGGGTCGATGCTGCGTAATAAGTAACGCCGACCATGGACCGTAAAAGCTCTTTTGCAAGCGGCTTGAGTAGTCGGCTATCGATCGCAAGTTCGTTGGTTGCCTCCGATGCCGTGGTCAATTGTTCCCAGATCGGAGGTGGAGTCCCTGCGGATTTTGGGTCGGCTTTCGATTCTAGGGCCCAACGACGAAGCAGCTCAACTCTTTGTTCGGCGAGATGTAGTAGCGACTGGTCGAGGGCCGCCAGCTTTTGCGGATAAAGAACTTCGACTTTGGGGTTATTTTTTGGCGAGTTCGATTTGGCTTTAGGCATCGATGGAAAACACTGTCAAATTGGCAACCCCCAAAATGGCGGCTGGTGAGACTTGGGAAGTTCGAGCAACTACGAAAAGACGGCACTAAAAAGCGAGTCTGAGTGAAACGGAACCACTTTGGCGAGTCTTTAACAGAAAAACCAGTTTAGCTCGACTCTTCAGCCAAAGCGATGGGCCTCTGGAGTCAAGGCGGAAAGTTTGGCACGCTGGTTGCTTTCCGAGAGAAGCGTAACGTTTTTTCTGTCGACTTAGATTCAAAGGGTTGAAGATTATGGCTTCGGGCGAAAAGATCATTGGAATTGACTTAGGTACAACAAACTCCGTCGTCGCGGTGATGGAAGGGACTGAAGTGAAGGTCATTCCCAACGCTGAAGGAAGCCGCCTGACCCCGAGTGTTGTTGCATTTAACGATAAGAACGAGACGATTGTTGGCGAACCAGCCCGCCGACAAGCGGTGACCAATCCGCAGCGGACCGTATCTTCGGTGAAGCGATTTATGGGGCGCCGTCACGAGGAAGTCGAATCGGAAGAAAAAATTGTCCCGTACAAAATCGTCGGCGGAAAAAACGAGTATGTCAAAGTAGGTATTGGCGACCAGCAATACACTCCGCAAGAAATCTCCGCGAAGGTTCTCCGCAAGCTTAAGGAAGCGGCCGAATCGTATTTGGGCCACAAAGTGAACAAGGCGGTGATTACCGTACCCGCTTACTTCAACGATGCGCAGCGGCAAGCCACCAAAGATGCG
>JANODQ010000153.1:0-8513 GCA_031412775.1 Pirellulaceae bacterium
CTTGTGGGAGTTTACCTGGAAGAAATCCACCTGAGGGCCCGCTCATCGCGACGGCTTGCAATTCGACGCCGTCCTTCATTCCGCCCGCGTAGTTGTCGATTAACTCGCCGAGCGTAATTCCGCAAGGAACTTCGTAAGCACCCGGTCTCGCCAAATCACCGCTGATCGAAAAAAATCTTTTCCCGCGAATACGGTCTCTCCCTGCGTTTTTAAACCAAATCCCTTGATAATTTTCGAGTTCGAGTGACTTGGTGGGTTCTATGCCTGCCGATTGCATGTTTGAGGCTGCAATTTCCTTTTCTGTCATATCTTGGCTTGGAGGTTTCAGCAAAATTGCTGGCACCCACGCAAAAGTTTCTGCATTGTTGAGTACGGTTGGTTGGTCATACAAGCCGTTGGTCTCAAGTTCGGGCGGTCGATTTCTTGGTTCGGAGCGTTTGCCTTCGATAGCTTCGATAAGAGCCGTTTGTTCACCGCATACATATCCGCCAGGGCTTACGAAGACCTCTAAGCTAAATGATCTTCCGCTACCAAAAATATTCTTCCCACAAGCTCCTTCCTCCTCGGCAGCAACAATCTCCGACTTCAGTGCAGCGATTTGTTCGAAGTATTCATGGCGAACGTAAATGAAACCTTGCTGGGCTTCAATGACTAGTCCCGCCATGATCATCCCTTCGATTATTAAGTGTGGTGCCGCAAGGAGAAGCTCTCGATCTTTGAAAGTACCTGGTTCGCTCTCGTCAGCATTGCAAACAACATACTTCGTTACTCCAATTGCCTTTTTTGCATCTTCCCACTTTCTTGAGGTCGGCGCACCCGCTCCTCCCATACCGACGAGACCCGCCGTTTCCAATCCTCGGATAACGCCATCCGCATTAGGTTCTCTTATATAGTTTCTTACGGCTGAATAGCGTTGTAGCGGAGGAGATGCAGAGCGATAGTAGTCGATCTCACTTCGCTCTAGAGTCAAACGAGCGGTTTGTAAATCCGAGTCTGGCGTGACCGAAACACCTGCGAGTACCTTGGATGCGATATCTACGAGTTCATCTGGGGTTCGCTGAACATAAAGCTCGTTATTGATAATCGTTGCATAGGCGCGATCGCATCTTCCAAGACAAGAGGCTTCCTGGATCTCGACCTTGATCTCGACATCGAGCTCTTTTCCCGGACTCTGGGCTTCTAGTTGGTTCATCCATTCCTTTAGCTTCGCCGTCGCCTTTGCCGACCCACGTAGCCTGCAAGTCATATCGCGGCAAACCTGGATACTGCATTTGGGTGGCGGCGTTCGTCGATAATGCGGAAAAAACCCTACCACATTTTGAATGACATTCAACGGTTCACCAACGTGGTCAGCGATTCTTTCGATTTCGCAAGTCTGCAGATATCCGTGCTTATGTTGGGATTCATAAAGCATTTTTGCTATACGAGTCCCTACTTTACGATCGACCAACGATTTTATATCCAAGTTCATTTTTCCCTGCTATTCATAAGTTCGAGGACCGTTGATCGATACTCCTCAAAAATCCATGGGTCAAAATCCTTTGGACCGTCGAAACGTATTTCCGCTCCTACGTAAGACTGGTAGCCGATTTGCTTTTCAATTTTGGCAATAAGCTTCTTTTCGACAGGAAGCTTCAAATCCGAAACGAGTGCTCGCGTAACAATAAACCACGGTACAACGGCTTCCCATGTTGGGTGTTCAGGTAATCGGTGCAAGAGACCGAGCAGCGCCTGCCGCATTGAGGCTGGATCTTCCATCGGAGCATCGATTGCCACTGCTAGCGCACGCTCTAAAAGTACGTGAAAATCTATCGCCGCATTGATCACTTTATTTGGTTGTGGTAACGGAGATTCTAATTCGTTCCGTAGCGTTTGTAAGCAAGCCCTAAACTCAACTTGTTTCTCCAATGGAAAAGCGAGTTCCAATTCCGTCGTCGTCCAAGCATCCCATTCGTATTGCCCTTTGATACCGACAGACCGTCGCCAAATCGCATCCTGTAATGAATGATGACAGTTATAACAACTGTACTCGGTAAGCTCAGGCCACGTTCTGTTGTCGCCGTCGGAATTAAAATTATTCCGTTGCTTGGTAAACGATTGCTCAACATCTGCAGCGCGATCAGATAGCAGTTTGATACGTTCCGCCGCTAGAGCCAGCTTGCCTAGTTTCCAGGTGCGAAACTCATCGGGAATATTATTGTCTGTTAAGCCATCGAATTCGTCCCAGTGGCGCGGATAGCGATTCATGAAGGTCGAAAAATCAAAATGCATCGGCGGATGACCTGCCGCCATCAGTTCATGGTTAACTTCTCGAACTCCGTATTCAGAATTCAACTCCCCAATGTGGCATGATGCACAGATAGCTGCTCTGCTTGCAAGCGATTCGGTATTGAGCATTGCGGAGTTATCGAAGCGACGCGAGCCCTGCGACTTCCATGTGCTGGAATAGTGTTGTTCCTTCCAAGCGGAAACTGGCCCATGACAAACTTGGCAATCAGCTCCTAGGATACGATTGCTCGTTGGCGAAAGCGAATTAGCGTGGCAGCTTACGCACTTTTGTTCCAGGGCGTGGAGAAAACCTGATGAACCGGTGGAACTCCAACGAGCGTTGGTTAATCGATTCACCATAGCCAAGGATTCCTCGGTTAGTAGCCGAATATAGGCGGTCGCATGAGGGTCCTTCTGTAACCAAATTGTTCCTGCACGTTGCCACATTGGTGCATGAGAATTATTCGATCCATGACACGATGTCGCCATGCATCCAACGATCGACAGCTTCGCTAAAGAATTAGCTTCCGTTAAATCGGTTTGTTGCACCGGTTCGTCAAGATCTACTCGTTTAGCGACGTAGATTTCTAAGTTGCTGCTGGAATAATTACCGTTCAGTGCAAGCCAATCGAAAGAGCAAGCAAATACCGCAATGATCATACATAGAAATACCGCAAAAGAGCGAAATTTATATCTGAAGGTCACTGAACTGCTCCTCGCATCACGTATTGGCGTACCAGTTGCAAGTCTTCGGATGGAAACACATGCGAGGCTTGGTTCTTGTTGTTGATGTTTGGAGAAGGATCAACGTGATATCGATGGCAGTCAACGCAATTTGCCTGGGCAACGAAAGGCTGGCTGTTTGCAAAGACTTTGGCTCGATCTAATGGATTGCTTATGTGACACTCGCGGCAGCTTTCGATACCAGCGATCATGACTATTGATGCTTCTTCTCGAGAATCGACCGCCTGATCGCTTTGTATAAACGCTTGTTGGTGGCATGCTTTACAATCAACCATCATATGATCTCCGTGGGGGAAGACGGCACCTTGAAACCATCGCTTGGCAAGGTTGCTCTCTAGCACTATTTCCTCGGAACCCTTCGGTGCTATCTGATGACATTTAATGCACCAACCGTTGTCACTCAGCAGTGCTTCTAATCGCGGTTGGAATTCATCGAGAGATCGCAAAATCGATTCCTTCGTTTTCGAAACCGGTTCGACTGAATTATCGGAAGCATCGTTACCCGAGGAAGCTCGAAGTGCTTCCTTGGTAACTTCTAGTTGCGTCTTGGCAAGGGACGACTGTAATGCTTCTTTCGAGAGAGCTCGATTGAGCCCATGAGGTATGCCGCTTAGGTCGTGGCATGCGACGCAATGCTTGGCAAAATCAATCGGGCTGTAGAGATAGTGTTCGTTGGAAGGAGTCGCATGGCGAGGTTCGTTACTCGACGCCTTCGAATATTCAAACCCTTTAACCGGGCTGTCTTGAGCGTGGCAATCAGCACAAGTAAGCTGTATTAATTGATCAGCGTTCACGCGATTAGCGTACTGCGATCGATATTGAGGTGGAATGTCGTTCAGCCTCTTGATGGTGAGATCTCCCGGTTTCCCAGGCTGGCCGGGTCTCATATGCTGGACGTGACTGAATTTGATGGTGCCTGGATCCATTAAAAGACTGCGAAAATCTGGGTGACCACCTGCGGCAGAAAAATCAAATGCATTGCCAACAGGTTTGTCGATGTTTGCCAAAAGCGAACTCGAGATTTGTCGGTGACAACGTGCACAGTTTTTGTCGGAGAGCTCCACGAGGCTAAAATCTTTACCGAGATGCTCACGATGGCATTCGGAGCAGCTTTCGTGTTGTAGAACCGTAGGCAAGGTTCTGGCATCAAAATGTCCAGTCACGCTGTGACACTTTGAATTGCACTTATCGTTGTTCAATTTTACATTTTCAACTGATCTACCAAAGAGAGCGTCTGGGCGAATCGGTACGTTGGGTAGGTGGCATTGTTCACATCCCGTTTCATTCCATGCGGAATGAGCATGAGAGAGATCCCCTGAGCTCATCTGGACAGCGTTCGAAGCGGAGAAACTCCATGCCGCGTACACCAATCCGAGGATCAAACCGCATACCCCAGCGAAACGCTTGAAACGGACGAAGGGATCCAACGCTTCGTAGTAGAAACGATCTATTCTTCTTGAGCGTTCTTTTCCTGTCGTCTTCGTCATCAGTTCAATGGTATGAGTCGTTGTTGGGTTGCTTGATCACATGTATCGAATTGCCAAGATGATATGGGCTACTAATAGTACACCCAACAAAACTGAAATGGACGCGTGGACTGCGATCCAAGAATGAAGCCACGATTGTGTGCGGCGTTGGATATCGAACTGTCTTTTTTGATCACAAAAGTCTTCTAGTCGATCCAAAATCACAGAACTACTTGGCGAGCAACCTTCACGAAGCAGCGAAAACCAATTTTTTGCCTTCTGGTAGTTTCGCAGAGGTAAAGCATTTTCACGCCCCTGAGAAGCTCGAGTCGAACTTTCAGGTGATTGTCGCGTCGACGCCGAAACGACAGAGACTCGATTCCGATCATCGTAAACACCGCGTAACAAATAGACATCAATAACTGATGCATATTCCCTCCATAATATAGCAGCGTCATCGGGATCCACTTCAAATTCTCCCTGCAAGTTACTCCGACCTCGCGAAGGCCCTCGACGTTGAACTGCACCAACAACTACTTGTTTTTGAGAAATAAACTCACTAACCGATCGCCCCGCTACACGGACCTTGTTGAGCGATGAAGATGCTTTATCAAGATTGGCAAGTTTCGTAAGTCCATCGGGCTTCGGTCCATAGGCTACAGTCAACAATCTACGAGCATCCAAAGCGTTTTGAACTGCAACATCATCGATCTGCCCACCAATCGTTTCTGATGGCAGGTTAGAAAGCATCCAACGAGGGATGACGATTTGCATGATCCATCCGTAGAGTCCGCTCGCGAGTACAAAAATCAGCAGGTACATCAGCAATGATGAAAACGTTCCACCGAACCGATATCCAGCATGAATGAATGCGAGCGGACCTGACGCAAGTCCAAGCCAAATATGTCCAGCCATCCAGTATCGCGTTGGCCCCAACTTGTACTTTCGAAACTTTTTTCTCGGCCAAAGGAGCAACTCGAACAGAATGATAGCTGCGGCGGTACTACCAATAACCAACCCAACCAAAGAGCTACCTCCAACCGAACGGCCAGCCGTTTGGGATGCAACAGCCTGCCAAGTTGCGCCCACGACAATTAAGATAACGACAATCAGAATCCACCAAGCGTGAAGTTTGAAATTTCGAGCAAGTAGCACAAAGACCCCGAAAAACACACTGCTAAATAAGCTGCCAAAAGCCGGTGTTCAATAACTTAGGTAAAATAAAAAAACCAGGAAGTTCCCTTGTAATCTGAGGCAACGCACATGTCAATCATTTCTCCGCCCATCAATTATCATGATCGTTAATTTTCGACGGTTTATTTGCAATCGCAAGACCCGATACGACACTCTCACGTAGAAGCAATCAAAACTAGTAGGTCAAGCTGGTACTTAAGTAAAAATTTGCACCGGGTTGGAAGATGGACAATCCGTTTTGGGTACGAAAATCGAAGTGCTCGCGGTATCGTTTGTCAAAGAAGTTCTCGACACCAGTGGCAACCATTAAGTTGCGATTAACAAAAGGACGGAACACCGAACGCATGTCCCAAGTATTGAAGCTAGGTGTTTGAGTTTCCAATAGACTTGTTGCAAGCCTATCTTGTTGATCTACAATCCGCGTCGAAAGTTCAAAATTCCATCGCTGATTTGGGGATGTGTCATGATAGCGACAGCCAAGCCTTGCCTCTAAAGGTGGGATCCCCGGAAGTGGCTCGGACGAACCACCTGTAATTCCACTGAAGAATCCTCTTGAGAGTCCATCCACTTTTTCACTAGGGTTGTTTCGCGATCCGTTTGACGTTGCAAAAGTTCCATTTCGCGTGCGATCACGACCATCAACAAATTTCACTGTGCCAAATGGTGTGAATGGGCTACTTGGGAATAACTCCCCGAAAGCTTCAGCACCTGTTATGGTCGCCAAGGCTGTATTGACGTATCGTAAACTCTGTTGGCCAACGTCTCCATCTGGAGGAATGAAATTAACGAGTGTATTTTCAAACGTGATACAGTCAAATCCCCATGCATGATACGCTCTTACGCCGCTCCGCACTTGAGCTCCTTGGTATTCCCATCCAAGGTCGACTTGCAATAACTGTTCGTTCTTGAGTGTTGGATCACCCGTCACATTATTCAATCCGTTTTGCAACAAAAGCATGAAGGGCTGTGCCGCATAAAGCTCTGTCAAATTTGGTGGACGCTCCGAATAACCAAGGCTAGCAGTCCCCGTGTGTCCGTCGCCATAGTCACGAGTAATAACACCAAACGCACTCATCATGAAAAAGTCACGTTGATACTGATCGGTGCCCATGATATCGGAATAGCTTGCCGGGAAGAAATCCAAACCAACCTCGCGGAGCTTTTCCGGAGTATCAGTAATATCTGTCTGCGCGTAGTCAACGCGACCACCGGTTTTGAACTCAATGGAATCGTTTATGGTTTCGACATATTCCATAAACAGCCCTGGGTTGGCCTGGAACGATTTAGGGATCGGAGAATTTCGGTTACTGAACGGCAGCGGCAGACCAAAGGAGACTCCACTAGAAACTTCGTTCAACTCTTGCCGAATAAATCGTAAGTCATGCCCAATTGAAAACTTGTAAGCATCGTTTCCACCCCCACCTAGAATCATCGATTGACGATAACCTGTCGAGGTTGAGTCGACATCGGTGAAGCCTTCATAGCTAATCAGGTCGAGCACCGGAAAGAATTGTCGCTTGCTGGCATTTTGCGCGTTACCTTCGAAACGCGTCCGATTGTACCAAACATCGGTTTCGACTCGGTCAAAGATCCCAAAGCCTTCGCGAGTGTGCGTCGCCTCGTATCCATCGGTAACTAAATAATCCAGATCGAATACATAACCAGGATACAAGATACCCGTTTGATCTAATCGTAGGACATTGAACTCGATAGAGTCATCTTTCCAATCGCGACCAAGCGCCAGCGTCATCTCTTGTGATGAGTTATAGCTCGAAGGGATCACAAGTCCACCTCCCGCACTGTAGTCATCACCCTGGCGATTACCGTAATTAAATCTTGCACCCCAATCAGACGAACCAAATAAAAGACTTTGCTGACCAAAGGTCTGGTTTCCGTTAGCTCGATAATCGGCGTCAGTACTTCCATGAGCTTGAAAGCCGCCCTGGTAACGCGGCGTTCGAAGAACCTGAACGTCAGTAAACGCAAACCCAGGTCCCAAAAGAGAAGTAAACGGACCAGGAGTAATCGTTACCGATTCCACATTCCGAGAGTCAAACTTACTCAACATCGTATCAAGATCGATTCGCGCTGGAACCCAGTGCGACCCTGAAGCGGCTAGAGAACCAATCCGCGCACCGCGAACGCGAGGATCACTCACAATCGGCGTCTTCGATTGCACTCCAACGCTCAGCGAGGAAGGTGATCTTTTCAGCAAGCTACCTAAGTCGGTTGACGCCTGGGGTAATGCTTCCTTACCAGTCACAATATCTCTATTACCGAACGTTGCAGGCGCTATCGGAGCGGGAGTATTCGTAGTCGATACAGGAACCCCCGTTAGTGCATTCGGAGCGGCTCGCGAGTTATCCCCCGGAATGTTGATCCGCGGCTCAAGTAGTGGCGTTGGCTGAAGCATCGAAGCCGTAACTACCGGTGCAGGACGGTCGCGAAGCAGACTTGGATTTTCATCATCCTCGACTGGTATCACGACTGCTTGTGAAACTCCAATCTCCGTTTCCGCAAAAACCAGGGATGAGCCACATACCAGAGTTGCTGCCGAAAAAACGCGAGCAATCCAGGCTCGCGAGCGCGAATACCACGTTGGCTCTCCATCGAAATTCAGTAAAGCGGTTCGTCGTTCGATGGTCACTTTTGCTGCCTCAACAGGGACTTATATTGTTAACTTTTGGATCGAAGACACGGATATACGACGCTAAAAAAACCGGAAACTTGGTTTCCTCAGGTTGCCCGAAAAACTCAGTAGTGCTGAGACCATCTCGCATCGCAGTGAGTAAATTTGAAACGCACCGCGCGGTATTTCTCGATAGATTCTCTTGTATGGTT
>JANODQ010000154.1:0-7692 GCA_031412775.1 Pirellulaceae bacterium
TCCGAAGAAGGCGCTTTTGTAATTCGTGCCGTCGTCGTTTTACAACCTTCGAACGCGTTGCGGGCACTTTGCAGGTCATCAAGAAAAACAACGACCGCGAGCCATTCTCACGAGCCAAAGTAGAACGTGGGCTTGAACTGGCCTGTTGGAAACGCAAAATCAGCGCCGAGCAGCGTTCGCAAATCGTGGAAGCCATCGAAGCGCAATTGTTGGAAGAGTTCGACTTGGAGGTTCCGACGCGTGCCATCGGAGCACTTTGTATGATTCATCTTCAAGATTTAGACCAAGTTGCCTATGTGCGATTCGCAAGTGTTTATCGCGAGTTCACTGGAGTGAGAGATTTCGTGGAGGAGCTCAGGCCAATCTTGAATCGAAATGCCGAGAAGCCGCCCAGTTCAACGTGATGACGAATTATGTTTACTATCGTTGCACATACGCAAGCTTTAAAACGATACAGACTTAGGGCTTTGCACGAATTTTATTTACCGAATTAGCAGTGACGCGCTAGGGGCCGGTTTATTAAAAGCCTGGTTTAACGCCCATCGGCTAATGGTCAATCCGGTAACTTATTCATGAGCAACGCCTAAGTATCACAATGACATGAACTACGGTGGCTTCGTATTTCACGTGATAAGGCGGGCGACGACTTGTAGTTTAAAAAAGTGTCATTGGCTTCCAGCCTGTGTTGACAGCGAATTCACAGGCTGGAAGCGTATACCGCTGGTAGTTTTTAATCTGCCGGTCGCCTGACGGTTGGAATGAGTTTCGGCTTCGCTACGGACTCGGGCCTTTTTGCGTGAAGTGCCTTTTGAAGCGGACATCGGTCGGCGTTGATCGAGAGGCCGCGACGATAACTGTCTAACAGTTTTCTGGATTCCTCAGCTAACATTCTGCGGACTTCGCGACGCATCCCAGCTATTCTTGGAATGGTAAGGTGATCGTAGCTGGTTGTTTGATGTCGCAACCACGCAATCACAGCAGATTCGGCACGACGTATAATCGGAATTCGCTCGGTTCTCGCTACCGTGCCGCTCCCAATGGGTGTTGCGTGATCAGAAACAGCTTTGGCGAGCTTAACTCCCAATGTGTGATACCGAGAATCGAAATTGAGGAACGAAACGATAGCTGCTTGGAAATCTTCGACATAGGCAGATTGCTTCGCGTCGCGACGAACGCGGCTGGAGGCTTGTCGTTTGGCGTACGTTTCCGTGGAGCGCTCAAGCTCCAACTCTTTGCGAATGCGTTCGATTGTTGAAGCATCTGCGTATACACCTTGAGAGAAAGTGCGGCGTCCTTTCTTTTCCTGCACTGTCCAAGTTGGAGCGGAGGCTTTGACGCGACGAGTCAGACCTGCGTCCCCGGGCGGCAATAGCCTCCATGATTTGGGTACGTCTAAAACGATCCCACTGGGTAGCTTTACCGTTCGATCTCGTGGGCCTGGGATGCCTATGAGGTTTTCTTCCATGAGTTCTGTTTTGCTAATTCTGATTTGATATAGGATTAGTTCGATGGACGCATTGTTGGCCAGGCAACGGCGATTTCGATTACCAGCAAGACGCACAAAGTCATTCTTTACGTCCAACGATGCTCACTTCAAGTTCAACTGTCGAGCAACTTCTTCTGCGATTCGTGAGAGATCGATATCGTCCTTGAGCTCGGTCTCCATCTTGCGGCACGCATGTAGCACGGTTGTGTGGTCGCGATTTCCAAAGTACACGCCAACTTGCTGATACGAGTGATCCGTCCATTTACGAGCTAGGAACATGGCTAGTGAGCGAGCGCGAACGATTTGACTGCGGCGCGTGGCACCACGAAGATCACTTAACTTTAATCGGCATTCTTTCGCGACTCGTTTAGCAATGTCCGAAACGGTCGGAGTCGCCAATATTCGTTTTGCTTGGATAATTTGCCCAAGGGTATGCTGGATAGCTTCTGGCGTAATCGATCTTTCAACACGCTCTTGATGGAGCCAATTCATCAAGACCGAGTAAAGCTCTACTGCCGAAGTTGGTTCTGGTAACTGATTTGAGAGCCGATCAAGCTCTTGATCATCCAGCCTCGTATCTAAAGCTTTTGAAAATAGCTGTAGAAGCTTTCGACGCGTTGTGCGTCCGGGGTAATCAATTCTCACCGAAAGCCCGCGAATGCATCGCGATACAATTGACGGTCGAATTCCTCGAATGGTCGTCGGCAATGAAGTGCTGGTAACGATCACAGGGACGCGACGTTGCTCGAGCGAATCAATTGTCATGGAAAGTTCCGTTTGTGCGGATTCTTTCGTTGCTAGCTCGTGAAGCCCATCGACTACAAGTATCCCGGTGCCGCGAAATCGCATTCGAAATCGCTCCATATCATCGGCATGGATCGCTGCTGCGTAGGCTCGAGCAAAATCTCCACCGGTGATAAACAACGAATCCACCTGTTCATGCAATCTGCAATAGCGTGCCGCTAACGAATACGCGAGCGTTGATTTCCCGCAACCGTTTGGACCGAACAAATAGACAGGCGAATAATCAACAAGCCCCGACACCGTGTCGGTCGCGAACAGGCCATTTATCGCGTTGTTTTCAGGACCGATAAGAAACACATCAACCAACGCCCGCGGCGACTCAGACTGCAATAGACCGCCTACAGGTTTGCGAGTTGGGAGTCGGTCAAGCGAAAGCGTTTTCACAGCCAACGGCCTCAAAATAGTTTCTATTACAGCCACCAATAAATTCCACGAAAACCGATCAAGCTAACTCAAGTGTTCTAATCGAAACTATCCAACTACATAAGAGAGCGTTCCGTCGAGATATCGACAAGTCGCCAATTCCAGCTGTCCGATGACAATAAAATAGTATTCGTTTGTCTCCTCGATGGGATTGGAAATTATGATTCTTCCGTCAAAAAAACTGGCGACGCTCGCTAGCTTGGTTGGCGGCCTGGCCTATCTTTCGCAGAATTATACGATAGATGGACTTCGTGGGCTACGAATTCAACCCGTATTAAAGACCGCCTCGCAGCCCGCAAATTCTACCTATCCGTACTCTTCGGGGGCATCATTCTCCGACTGGGAACAGCCGCATTCGTCGACAAACGGCCCAGCTACCTCCTTCCCCCAAACAAATTCGCTCACCAGTTGGCTTCCCGATATAGCTCGATCGGTCGCAACGTTTACTTCGTCGCCGAATACCCTTTCGCCAAATGCATCATCGCAGAGCTTTCCAGCAGATATCGCATCACAGGCTAACGCGACGTTGCTTCCGGGGGACCCGCGATCGCCGATCGCCCATCAACCAAATCTCCGCGCACCGACTCTTAAAATTGCTTCGTTCAACCTACAGCGTTTTGGGCATCACAAAGTCGAAAATCCTTTTGTTGCCGAAACCGTAATCAAAGTGATTCGCCAATTTGACGTGATCGCCCTCCAGGAAATATGCACTCAGCAACAAGATCTCATCGCGATGCTTGTTGACCGAATAAATCAAAGTGGAGCCCGCTACGACTACGTTATCGGGCCTCGTGTTGGAAACGGAGACAATCTGGAGCAGTTTGCATTCGTCTTTAATACCAAGACAATCGAAACTGATCGTGACCAACTCTACTCAGTCGAAGATCCCGACAACCTCCTGCTGAGTGAACCCTTGGTGGGTTGGTTTCGAGCAAAACAAAACGATGCGAATAAAGCATTCACATTTACATTGGTCAATGTTCACATCGATCCAGATCGCTCAGATGCAGAAGTGCGATTGCTACCGGAGTTAGTGCAAAGCATTCGTCGCGATGGACGCGACGAAGATGATATCATTCTGGCTGGCGATTTCGGAGCAGACGCTTTATCGATGGCTTATCTCAGACAGCGAGGCTTTACCGTTACTTTAAATGAAACGCCGACTCTAATTAGCGGTTCGCAAACACTGGATAATTTTGTTTTTTTCTCCAAGGTAACGGACGAGTACATTGGTCGATCAGGGACACTCGACTTTCTACGCAAGTCGAATCTATCTATCGATCAAGCTCTTCAAGTAAGCGACCACCTCCCCGTTTGGGCGGAGTTCTCTTTCGTTGAAGGTGGTGCGTACTAGGCTGAAGATAAGGCTGATCGCACGTGATGCTCTGCCACAGTCCTTGAGTAAACTCAGCAGTTCTTCAGCAAACTTAGCCATGCATCAAGTGACCGCGTGATATGATTGTCCGAGATTCGCTGGCGACGAGTTGCCTCCGCTACGGAAAGCCACTTGGGATAATCCGACAGCCAAGATCGCAACATGACGTCGTAGCCATCCACCGTGGGCTCGCTCGCCATCAGCGCTTGAAGCGGCATTGGCAAGCTTGCTTTCGATTCGCTATCCAGCACGGATAAAACTGGCAAAGCGGCGCTCATGGCTTGTTCTGCATAGTATTCCCAACCACCGTTGCTTGGAAGGCACAGCAGACCATCGGCAATCTGAATCATGTCCTCAATCGAGTCCAAGGGAGACTGGAAAAGGATATCGTGATGACATGATGCGTCTCGAACCAATTCATGCAAAGCACGAATGCCCGGTCCTAGTCCGATCATCCATATCCGAAACTTACGATCCTGTTCAAGCAGTTGAGTCGCCGCTCTGATAAAACTACGCGACGGAAGATCGTCTCGAAGCGGTCCGATGTAGACCAATAGTGGTGTTTCAAGCGGAACGCGAAAATCACTATTGATTTGCTTAAGAGCCCGATATGCGTTCTTCCGACCATCTTCGGTTCTTTCGATTGGATTCCAAGCGACATCTTCGATTCGTACAATTCGATTCGGCTCAAGTCCACTGGCTCGCAATTGCCTCTCCGAGTGAGCGTTTGGCACAACGATTCGTGTCGCAAATCGACATGCCTCAGTGGCTTGTGCCGTGGACGATGGCTTAATTGAAAAAACATGGCTCAAATGCGCTGGAATAACTCGATCGTCCAAGACCGTCGCAGGAAAAAAACCTGCAAACCTGCCGATCACAGGAATCAGGTTTGTATGATTCTTGTTAGCGACTTGCTGCAGAAGCGATCCAGATTCGTCTACATAAATCACATCGAAATTCATCCGATGCTGTGAGATCCATAACCCCACGTTGCGTAAGAATAGACTTTCATTCCACGCATTCTTTGGAGCTGGAAGAAGCCGAACTATATCGATCTCCCGCAACCTGGACTCTGCTGGCCAAGTATTGTGCCACCGACCGGTTAAGACGGTCACATGAATCCCGCTATCTTGAAGGACTGATGCCCAAGCCATGAGACGATGACACGACTCGTCACTCAGCGGCCAAAATCTTCTTGCAACGACAAGCAACCTTCGATTCATACCGGGGGTCATGCTGGCGGATGTGCCAAGTGGTGAGCGTCGAGATCCACTTGCTCCATCACACCAACATAAGGAAGATTCCGATAAAGATCTTGATAGTCGAGCCCATAGCCCACAACAAATTCATCCGGAATCTTGAAGATGAAGTAGTCGGGTTCAAGCGGAAATTCCTGGCGACCTTCTTTGTATAAAAGCACAATGCTCTTCAACGAAGCAGGTCGCAAGCTCTTGAGTCTTTCTGTGACTCGCGTCAGCGTTTTGCCAGTGTCAAAAATATCGTCAACAAGTAAGCAATCGCGATCTTGGATGTCAAGCATCGTACTATCATTGACATCAAGATTCCCCGACTCCGTCCCACCACGATAGGAACTCGCTTGGATCAAACTTACGCGAATAGGCATTTCAAGCCTACGAATCAAGTCTGCAAGCAACACCAGCGAACCAGTCATAATCGCAACAATCGTGATGGGACGCTCGCCGTACTCGAGCGATATTTGCTTTGCAAGGCGTTCAATTCCAAGTTGGAGTTCTTGCTCAGAGAGAAGGATTTTCACGATCGGTTCTTTGAATTTGCAGAGGAATGGGTTGTCTGTGCGGAAAGCAAGGCGACCTTGTCAAATCCACGTCGGGCTATATCTTGACGATAACGCAGTCGGTCTGCAATGTAGGGTCATAAATTCCAATAAACATGGTGCCGTATCAAGGATTGCCCTCAAGACGCTCGGAATAGAGACAATTCGAAATGATTTTTGCCGCTACACTCCCGCTCGGAATGGTCCATGAAGTTTGATTACGTGCTTGTAGGAGGCGGAACTTCAGCGTGTGTCCTCGCAAGCCAATTGATCAAGCGCGAGTTGGGGACGGTTGCGATTATCGAGTCTGGTCGTGCTCCCGTTGGTGCTCGTATTTCCACCCCCGTTCGCTACACGGAAACATTTTCAACGTCGTGGGACTACGGGTTTCAAACTCAACCGCAAGCGGAGCTCGCCAATCGCCGACTTGCATGGCCGCGTGGCAAAATGCTAGGTGGGAGTTCAGGAATCAACGCGATGATTTACATCCCACCGTGCCGCGAGGATATGGAGTGCTGGCCAAACAGTTGGGCCTTTGACGAAATCGAATCGTCTATCCATGAAATCGAAAACCGCTTGTTCGCTTATGATTATATCGAGCCTGAAATTCATCCGTTGTCACAACGCTTTCTTGAAGCCGTCAGTGAACACAATTGCGAACACAATTGCGAACATCTAATCAATGATTTGCAAACTCAATCGAGATCGACAATTTCCCCAATTCGATTCCGCCGAACTCAGAACAACGGACGTCGCAGAAGTGCTTACCACGTTTTCCTAAAACCGATTCTTAATCATTCAAAGCTTACCGTTATTGAAAACGCACACGCTACAAAGATTCGGCTTGATAACAATCAAGCACGTGCAGTCGAGTTTCAACGATACGGCGAAAATCATATTATCGAAGCGGAGCGAGCTGTTATCTTGAGCACGGGCGCAATCTTCTCGCCAGCCATTCTTATGCGTAGCGGTATCGGTTCCAAAGATCATCTGAGCGATCACGGAATAGATACGCGGCTGGATTTGCCAGGCGTCGGACAGAACTTGCAAGACCATCTGATAGTTCCGCTGGTTTTCGAATCAAAGAATGAACCCGCGCTTGAGAAGAACTTCTCCAAGGCGACACGACTCGAATACTTGCAATCACGAACAGGAGCAAAATGTTCGAACATCGCCGAAGTAGGAGCCTTCATGCGTTTGGAGTCATCCAACTTTGCATACGAAGACGCTTTAACTTTTGAAAACATTCAGCTCCACTTTACACCAACACACTACCTCGAATACCCAACTCGGAATTCCCCGATCGACGCTTGGACTATCGGTGTGACTCAGTCCAACCCACGCAGTCGAGGTGAAGTTCGACTAACGCAAGACGACAAGGCTTCTTATGGGATATCGATTGATCCCAAATACCTAAGCGAGCATCATGATTTACGAGACTTGATCAAGGCAATTCAACAAACGTTGCCTATCACACAACAACCATCTCTCTTAGATGTACGTGGATCTACACTTCTCCCCAGGGGTTTGAGCAACACCGGAAACAGTGGCGATTGTTTAAATAAACAACTAGAAAAGTTTGTTCGAAGATATGCCTTGACGCTTTACCACCCAGTAGGGACGTGCGCTATGGGTGATGGCACGCAAGCGGTCGCAGATGAAGGATTGAAAGTTCATGGAACCGACAATCTCTACATAGCCGATTGCTCGATCATTCCAAAACTCCCCATCGGTAACCCTCAATCATTTGCAATGTTAATCGGTTATCAGGCCGCGAAAATGATAGAAGACAGCGAAACTTAATTGGGT
>JANODQ010000155.1:0-4547 GCA_031412775.1 Pirellulaceae bacterium
TGCATTACAGGCAAAGGACAGTCAAAGCAAACTTAAGTCTTCGCTCAATGCTTACGACCTGCTTTTACTTGAGTATCCGTATGCGATTTCTTATGACGATTCTGAGGTATTTGAAAAACTGAACAAAGAGTTTATGACGGCAGCAGGAATGATCCGGGAAATCGCTTACATGCGAATTGACTGGTTCTGTAGCGTTGCACCACAGCCAGCACTCTACCATGACATCATGCATATGCCTTCGACTGTCGGCGACCTTGAACGCGAAATTGTTGGCGTGGACGTAGCAGCTGAACAGAAGCATAAGAACATCGATCGCGGAGCAGTGATATTGTCCGGAGTTTCACGCAACAATCGAGCTGCCGAACGTTATTCTGCTCCCCATGGTGCGTATTGGAAGTCAATCGACTACGCAACGAATAAAGGGGATGAAAACATTTTTCGTGATCCGATCGATCTTCATGGTGTCGGCGGCGAGATGATCTTTAACTTGCCAAATGGATTGCAGGGTTATTATCTTTCGACCGCTGTAGGAAATCGACTTGACGCCGGGCCGACTGAAATTGTAACGGACAAATTTGCCGAAGACAAAGTTGTTCGCAATGCTCTGTCGTGTATTCGTTGCCACGATCAAGGAATGAAGTTTTTCAAAGATGTCGTGCGACCAGCTGTTGAGATGCTACCCGGAAACCTTGGGTTCAGTCGACGTGAGGTCCTAGAAATGTATCCAAAGCAAGATGAGCTGAGTGCTTTCTTGAAGTCCGATTCAACGCGTTTTTTAACGGCTTTGGAGAAGGTCTTAGGTCATCCCCAAATGGTCGAACCACTTACGCCGGTGACACGTCGATTTCTTGAGGATCCGTTAACCCTTTCAACAGCCTCCGGCGAACTGGGACTCACTAAACCTGGTGACTTAGCAGCCGTATTTCGAAGTCGACAGTTCGCTGCATTGGGCCTAGTTCCACTGGCTAGCCACGGAGCCGTCCGCCGTGACACGTGGGAGGACTACTTCGACCAGATAGTTCGCGAATTGGGTCTAGGAGAAGCCCTTGTGCCGCTCGATGCCGTTTCGCGATTCGACTATTCACCGATTGGTCATGGTCCGGCAATCGACATTTCAACGACACGGGGGAGTCGTGTTTTTAGTGCTGGTGACGAGATAGCAATCGTCGTTGCAAATAAAGGGAAGTTGCCAGTTTTTATCGAGCTAGTAGGTACGGGAACCAAGGGAGAAAAAGTGGTGCTCGTCAAATCAGGAACAAAACTTGATGCGGGCTCATCGCTGCGTTTTCCAGAGCAAAAGACGATCAGAGTCAAGCCTAGCGTGGGACAAGAATTGATCACTGTCTTTGCAAGTGAGATCGAGTTTACAGGAGGAACTTTGTATCGCGGTAAGAACACAGCCGATAGGTTTGTTCATGACCTAAAAGAACAGAAAAAAAGCCCCATCATTAAAAAGAGTCTCGTGATAGAAACTCGGTAGGAAATTTAAAGACTTGCGATCAAGGTTGCGTTCACCTATAGAACATGCCAAGAGACAATTTAATACAATTGGCGAGTAAAAAATGTGTGAGTTAAGGATTGATTGTCACGGGAGGAAGCATGGCAGAATCAGAAAAGGAGCAAGATCTTCCACCCAATCCCTACGCGTATAAACCGTCGGCCCCAAGTCCTAAGCCGCTCGCGCCGATCATATCGATCCCACTAGCGATAGGTCTGATTGTTCTTATCATTCTCGCTTTCTTCGTGAATCTAGGATTGGGGATTTGTGCTCTGCTGGTATCGGTCCCGGCTTACGTGCGGGCTGCTGGTAGTTCGTTACAAAAAATATCGAACGGAACTGAATTGACAACGATCGATCGCATTATGGCATTTGTAGGTTCCGTTTTAGTGGTGGGGATTTGTGTTATTGCGGGTGGAATTGGTTTTTTTGCAACATGCTTAGGCGTTCTTGGTCTAGGGCTCGGCAGTCCAATCGGTGGCTACGTAGAGTCTTCAGTTGGAAGTAACAAACTATTGATCTCGTTCATTTCAATTTGTGGCACTGGGTTCTTCGTTGCAGCAGGTGTTATTTACTGGCTATTCTGGCCTCGTCGAAAGCGATTATGAACGATCAAGGCTCTGTACTCAAGTCGGTTCCCATCGGTACGCATTTACCATTGAGAGACTACACCTATCTGGGGATCACGCAGAGTCTTTGTCTGGAGTGTCTGTCTGTCGTGCCAGCCAAAATCATTACCCGAGGCAAGCGAGTTTACTTTCGAAAAACTTGCCCGACTCATGGTATCCGCGAAGATTTTGTTTGTAGTGATGTCAAGCACTATGACCAAATGGGATTCTCTGTACCTGCAAAATTGCCGCTGCATGTGGGAACAGATGTGAAGCATGGTTGCCCATTGGATTGTGGCTTATGTACCGAGCACGAACAACACACTTGCATTGGGTTGGTCGAGCTTACCTCCTCCTGCAACCTCTCATGTCCGATGTGCTATGCGTCGAGCGGCCCTGGAGGGACGCATCTTTCGTATGAGGACTGCTGCCGTGCAATCGATCGACTTGTGCAAGTAGAAGGTCGTCCGGAGGTTTTGCAGCTATCCGGTGGCGAACCAACCATACATCCCGAGTTTCGACGTTTGCTTACTTATGCCATTTCGCAACCAATTGATTACATCATGATCAATACTAACGGCATTCGATTTGCAAACGATCCCGACCTTGTGTCCTTTGTGGCTGAGCATCGCGACCGAGTGGAAATATACTTCCAAATGGACGGATTGAATGATGATGTTTTTGTTGCGCTTCGCGGGCAAAAACTGCTTGCCCAGAAACTCCGCGCGTTGGAAGCCTTAGAACAGGCACGTGTTCACGTCACTTTGGTTTGCACGTTGCAAGGAGGTGTTAACGAGGATCAGATTGGGCCGCTAGTTGAATTCGGATTGGAACGCCGCAACATAACCGGTATGAGCTTTCAGCCCGCGACCTACTCAGGCCGTCACGTGTTGCCCGAGGAGTTAGAAAAGCGAATTACTTTTCCAGATGTGATTGAGGCCATCGCTCGCGAATCAGAGGTGTTCCAAGTATCGGACTTTATGCCACTGCCCTGTGCTCATCCTAACTGCCATTCTTTAGCATACGCCTATCGTGGAAACTCCAAGTCGGTGTCGCTTGCGCAATTTTTTGATGCACGCAAGCATTTCGACTTACTTGCCAACGGAATTTCCTTCAATCGGGCCGGTGTACAGAGCCTTATCCAAGAATATTTAGGTCGCCAAGGTTGCTGTGCTGGCGGAAGTTGCGGACCCAGCGAGATGGCTTCGGTTTCTGGAGATCCGCTCCCAGATGAGTTTTTAAAGAAAATTAACGATCCGATGGCGGTTGAATTTTTCACCAAAGCCGTAACTCAAACATTGAGCTCTGAAGATGTCTTTCGCATTACGATCACGTCCTTCCTAGATGCCTACAACTTTGATGTTCGACGCGTGATGAAGTGCTGTACTCATCATGTGCTGCCAAGCGGGCATGTGATACCGTTCTGTGCATACAACGTTTTGTATCGCAATGGGCACGTCCCTTTGCCAGAGATGAATCGGTTTATCTCGAGCAACTCTTCACTCGGGACTTGAGCGATTTTGAATTGGCAATACACATCGCTGATGGTGCTCTCGGCAATCGTCTGCACTTGGTTGCTTCGCCGCCAACAGACGCGACTGGAGTTGCCTTGGTGGCAAAAGCTGAGCCTCGGAATTGGCGCTTTTGTCGGGGCGATGATCGGCGCAAAGCTTCCGTTCGCTCTTTACGACTGGGAAGGCTTGAAGTCGGGAATGGTTTGGTTCGCCCATGGCAAGACGATCTTAAGCGGTTTGATCGGAGGTTATTTGGGAGTCGAATACATCAAGTGGTGCTTGAACATCCGAGTCAAAACCGGTGACACATTCGCTGTACCGGTAGCAATTAGCGTTGCGATTGGAAGAATCGGATGTTTCTTCGGAGGCTGCTGCTACGGGCAGCCAACAAGCTTGCCTTGGGGGTGTGTGTTCCCTCAAGCCGGTGAACCCTTCGTAGCAAGGCACCCAACCCAATTATACGAAACGGGGTTTCATTTTATGCTCGCACTGGGGTTATTTGTTCTGCAGCGTCGAGGGTTATTTCGAGGACAGCTCATCAAGCTCTATATCCTCTGTTATCTAGGCTATCGATTTGTATCGGAGTCGATTCGCCCGGAGCCCACGTTCCTTCTCGGCATTACCTCCTACCAGCTAGCTACCTTGATAATCGCCCCAATATTTGTTTTGCTTTGGGTTCGCGACCACGCTGCAATGCAGCAAAAATGAGCCCGATAGAATGCTTTCGACTCCCAATACTTTAAGAAATTCGATTCGGCCTAACAAATCCCATACCATCCAAAAAGAGAATCAATCACCCCAAAAATTCCCAGGGCAAACGCACACTAAAGTGTTGGTATGCCAAGTAGTTGCGTTAAGTAGCTATCGTTCCAAGCTGCCATTCGACGCCTCATTGCGATACTTTCTTTGCCAGGAGTCTGTTTTATC
>JANODQ010000156.1:0-3053 GCA_031412775.1 Pirellulaceae bacterium
GCCACCGTCGGCGAGCCAAAGCACCCGCAGTCATTGGCCGAGCCTATGAATGGAAGCCATGCGACGCGTTTCTCAAGTATGACTTCCATCGCGAGAGTCAACGTCGAGGATGACCCTCGGCGAATTTTACTTGCCCTAGCCTCGCGGGCTGTATCAACTACGAATTGGGCTGGAATTTATGGTTGGTCCCATTTGGCTGACCAAGAATTTATGCTTCGTTCCGAAACAGCCGCTGAAAAAAGATTAGCGATTTCTCCGAACGAACGTTCTCAATCACCCAGATCCCGCCACACCACGTCAGCCGCAATGAAAGTTCCAAATTCTATGTTACGGCCAATCTTGGACGGATTGCTTGGCGACGACGTATGGAAGGAGGCTTTCCAGATCGATCTCCAATCCGTTGAAGCATCCATGCGAGTCGATCAAGTTGCCGACACGCCCAAAACGGTCGTTAACTTGATCCGTGACAGCCGATTTTTGTACGTTTCCGGATCGTGTAGTAATCGGCAAGAAACGACCGGGAAAACCTCTCCCGTTAGCGAACTGTCTCATAAAAAACCAGAAGGCAGAACCCATGACAAACCAACGATCGGTTCTGATCGATTCACACTGCGAATTGATACAGACCGAGACTTTCTAACGTGGTTTCAATTCACGATTGATTCTCAAGGAAACCTGACCGACTCGCTCAACGATATGGGATCTTGGGATCCACGCTGGTATGTGGCAACAGATCGAACAGAATCGGGATGGACGTTCGAGCTGGCGATTCCTCTGAACGAGATTTCTGATGAAAATTTCTTGAAAAACGCTAATCCACAAACCTCCGCTGGTGATTCCTTAGCTCTCTGGAATTTCGCAATGTGCCGAACGATGCCGGAACACGCCGTCCAGTACGCAAAGCCGGTGATGACGGATGGGCTGTCACATTTGAGCTGGGTACCAGGAATCTTCGAAAGATAGTGCCTGGCGATTGCGATTGCTTGAAGATTGGTCAGTTTTTTGCAGGGAACTCGGGGTCTTTCGGTGCGGCGGGCGAACTCCAATCCCCTAAAAACGGTCTAATCTGCGGCTATTCCAGAGTCATTTTGGACTTCCCGAAAGCTGGGTTTTCTGTAAACTTTGGGGGCCAAATAGGTTACGCATCGGCGTTAGGCTTTGATCATTTTCCTTTTCACTTGAGAGCTGAAACTCTCTGGTAGGTATTTAGACTACAGCATATGGACCTGAACTTTCTACGGAACATTGGTATTAGTGCTCACATCGACTCGGGCAAAACGACGCTCAGCGAACGAGTTCTGTTCTACGCTGGCCGAATTCACAAAATCGAAGAAGTCAAAGGCGGCGGCGACGGGGCAACGATGGATTATATGGAACTGGAGAAAGAGCGTGGAATCACGATCACCAGTGCCGCGACATCGCTGACTTGGGGCGATTATAAAATCAATTTGATCGACACACCCGGCCACGTGGACTTCACAATCGAAGTCGAGCGTTCGCTCCGCGTATTGGACGGTGCGGTACTGGTTCTTTGCAGCGTCGGTGGCGTTCAAAGCCAATCGCTCACTGTGGACCGACAAATGCGTCGCTACGGCGTTCCAAGATTGGCGTTTATCAACAAGATGGACCGAACCGGAGCCGATGCGTTCCGCGTTGCAAAGCAAGTCCGTGAAAAGCTCAATGCAGACGCAGTCATGATGCAAATCCCAATCGGTGCTGGCGAAACCTTTCAGGGCGTTATCGACTTGGTCACGATGGTAGCGGCCTACTTCGATGGCAAAGATGGTGAGATTGTTCGCCGCGAGCCAATTCCCGAGAACCTGCTTGAAGACGCACAAGTGGCTCGTCAATCGATGCTCGAAAGCCTCTCCATGTACTCCGACGAAATGATGGAGCTACTGCTTAGCGAAGAACAAGTTCCCGACGAACTTGTCTATAAGGTATGTAAAGAAGCAACTCAATCGCACCGGATTACTCCAGTCTTCTGTGGTTCTGCTTACAAGAACAAAGGCGTGCAACTTCTCTTAGATGCAGTTACCCGGTACTTGCCAAGCCCGCTCGAACGAGAAATCAAAGCTCGAAAAGTTGGTAACGAATCCGAGAAGGTAGAACTCAAGCCAGTGCTTGATCTACCGTTCGTTGGCATGGCATTCAAGACAGTGGAAGATCCGTTTGGCCAGCTAACTTTTACACGCGTTTATCAAGGCAAAGCGGTCAAGGGCGAGATGTATATCAATCAGCGAACTGGTAAGAAGGAACGCTTCAGCCGGATCGTGAAAATGCATGCCGATAAAAGAGAAGACGTTGATGTTGCCGAAGCGGGTGACATTGTCGCGATTATCGGAATCGACTGTGCAACAGGCGATACCTTCTGTCCTGAGAGAAACTACTGCTCGATGGAAAGCATGTTCGTTCCACAACCTGTCATCAAGGTCGCGGTTACTCCCGCTAGTCGCGCTGATGCAGACAAAATGGGTAAGGCATTAAATCGTTTCCGTAAGGAAGATCCGACTTTCCAAATCTTCAACGATGAAGAAACTAGCGAAACCATCATTTGCGGTATGGGTGAGCTTCACCTAGACATTTACGTCGAACGAATGCGTCGCGAATACAACGTCGAAGTGAAAGTCGGTGCTCCAAAAGTAAGCTACAGAGAAGCTCCGGGCGAAGCTGTCGATTTCAACTACAAACACCGAAAGCAGACCGGCGGTTCGGGACAGTACGCACACGTCGTTGGCAAACTTTCGCCAATAGAGACAGAAGGTGAAGAACTGTTCGTGTTCGAAGACCATGTTACCGGTGGGCGTATTCCAAAGAACTTTATTCCTCCAGTTGAGAAGGGATTCCGTGACTCGGTTCTGAAAGGACCGCTCGCTGACTTCCCGGTCGTTGGAGTGAAGATCGATTTGATGGACGGTAGCTACCACGATGTAGACAGTAGCGAACGTGCATTCTACATCTGTGCCTGCGATTGCTTCCGTGAGACCATGCGAGCCAGCAAGCCGATCTTGCTAGAGCCGATCATGAAGTGTGAAATCGAATGTCCGGAACTA
>JANODQ010000157.1:0-1664 GCA_031412775.1 Pirellulaceae bacterium
TCGTAACGCTTAAGCAGAATCGTGATCCAAGACTTACCATTAGGTTGGACTGAAGCGTTACGCGACATTACTTAATTGATTTGAGCAGTAGGCGTTAGCCGCGTTATGATTTCGTCCTCCGGTACATCTGTCGCGGCTAGCCCTCGCGGCTCACCTTGGAACAAAGTGAGTCGTCGAAAGACTCTGTGCAATGAAGAATGCATCAGCGAAGAATGCATCAGCGTTAATGTGATGATGTTATGAAGATAGTCTGGTTGTTGTCACACCCTCCAAGGCGTTTGATATAATTTCGTTGAATTATTCCATAATCGGTCGCCGATTTTGGACATTCTTGCTCGAATACTCATACCAACCGGTTTGGATTTGATGAAGTTTTCTACTATTTGTTTGAGTCTTGTGTTGAATTCTTTCGCTATGCCTTTGCTGGCGCAGATGATTGTTGCCCATCGCGGTGCATCGTTTGATGCACCGGAGAACACGCTCGCTGCATTCCAGCTTGCGTGGGAGCAGAACGCAGATGGAGTCGAAGGTGATTTTTATCTCACCAAAGACAATCAGATCGTGTGCATTCACGATAAAGATACCCTACGAACGGGCGGCAAGAAGATGGTAGTTGCCGATTCGACATTGGACGACCTGAGGTCGCTAGAGTACGGAAGTTGGAAAGACGAAAGGTTTCGCGGCGAGCCGATTCCAACGTTTGCTGAAGTTATGAAAGTCATCCCGCCAGGAAAGCGTTTTGTGATTGAGCTCAAAACGGGTCCGGAGATTGTCCCCTTCCTCAAAGAACAACTTGATCACTTCAAGCCGAGTTCAAAAGATTTGCTGATCATCGCCTTCAACCAGGAAACAGTCGCCGCTTGCAAGGTAACACTACCCGGCGTGACTGTTCACTGGCTCACCGGTCATAAGCAAGATAAGAAGACCGGTTCTTGGGCTCCAACATTTGACGACGTCGTTGCGGGGCTAAAAAACTCTAAAGCCGATGGACTTGGCACGCAAGGCAATCGCGAAATCGTTACCGAAGCGTTTGTTGAAACTTTGAAGGCTCATGGGCTAAAAGAGTTTCACGTTTGGACGGTCGACTTACCGGAAGACGCAAGCTACTTCAAGAAACTGGGAGCGATGGGAATTACTACCAATCGCCCCGGTTTCATTCGGAAGCATCTCGCAAACTGAGCTTATCGCGGAGCTTATCGCTGGGGCGATGAAAAGGGCATTTTTCCTGAACCATAGGGCTGAGCCTCGGGTGCTATCGTGCAAATTGTGGCAAAGCCGAAACCCGTGGCTAGCGCCATCGGCTCAGGATTAATCAGCCCAACTCGTGGCTATCGGTTTTTTACGAAAGATTGCGTCTTTTCCACAAGACTTCCAGTACATTCTGCGACATAATAATGTGGTATAATCCCACCTTGAAAGGTATCAACGGAGCCTCGCTCGTTAGCGTAACGTCGCATGTGTCGGTAACTTCCGATCAACGTGATGGTTCGCTTCGAGCTTGATAATGCTTGGTCCTGCCATTACCTAAGTCCGGTTTTGAAACTTGCGAGAGGATCGTTTCCCATGACGGTATCGCT
The DNA here is from genome assembly GCA_031412775.1 of Pirellulaceae bacterium. Classification (GTDB taxonomy): domain Bacteria; phylum Planctomycetota; class Planctomycetia; order Pirellulales; family Pirellulaceae; genus JAIYDQ01. The sequence goes on from JANODQ010000157.1 coordinate 1,578, forward strand.
TGCGTCAATCAACTCGTATGAAGAGGTTTCGCCGATATGATTTTGAGTCTCCACACTGTCTTCGGACTGCGAAGTGCACTTCTCCTC
>JANODQ010000158.1:0-10339 GCA_031412775.1 Pirellulaceae bacterium
ATCAGGTACTTCTACAATTGTGATTCGAGTCACTGACGCGGCCGGTCTCTTCTCGGAAGTGACTTTCACTCTGACCGTTCAATTAGCAACTGTCGCAGCTCCACAAGTATCTTCGGTTGTATTTGGTGATGGTAACGCTGCTGGTACGCAGCGATCCATGGTTCGCAGCATAACGGTCGACTTTAATTCGGTCGTGGACATCGCTAGCGGTGCGTTTACTTTGGACCGCAGAAACGTTGCTGCAGGGACTTGGGAAAGTATTCCAACCACCGCCCTGACGATTGGCGTGGCACCAAGCACGATCAACAGTGGGACGCAAACTCAAGCTCTCTTGACGTTCTCCGGTTCAGATATCCTCGGTGGCTCTTTGGCTGATGGAAATTATCGCTTGACGATCAACTCCAGTGCTGTGACTTCCGGTGGTGTCCAGTTGGATGGTAACGGAGATGGTACTGGAGGCGACAATGCTATCCGAGGCGCCGCACAAGCCGACGCATTCTTCCGACTCTTTGGTGACTCGGATGGAAATCGTACGACGAACCTTGCCGAGTTAGGCCGTCTTCGACAGAGCTTTAATTTGACCGTTGGGGCTCCAGGAACACCTGCCTCGGCAGCCAGTTTCGATTCCGACTGGAATGGTGTGGTTACCCTAGCCGACCTCGGACGTCTCCGTCAGAGATTTAACCAGACTCTCGGGTTTGATCCTCCTGCCTAGTTCATGAACAACTAGCATCGCTTTTCCGGACAAGCAATTGATTCACCTTCCACTGAATCAATTGCTTGTTTCATTTATAGTGATTGAAAGTTTGTTTATCTGGAAAGTCACAAGTATTAGAAGAAGAAAATCTTCATCGCACGGGAAAGTACTGTTGGCCAATTCAAACTTTCTGCGGCTGAACTTTGAACGCCTTGAGTTTCGAGATCTGTTTGCAGCGGAACCATTTTTCATTGCCGTATTGCCCGATACGCAGTTCTATTCACAGTCCTATCCGGGTACCTTCGATGCACAAACTCAGTGGGTTCTCGATAACAGAATTTCTCAGAACATTGCGTTTGTCGCTCAGTTGGGTGACATCGTACAAAGTGGTGAATCGGGTTCGACGCAGAACCCAGTCCAGTGACAGAGAGCTAATGTGGCTATGGATAGTTAGATGGGAATCTATCGACATCGCCCGATGGATTACTTCCTTATACGGTTCTACTGGGTAACCACGACTATCGCGTTGTTTCCGATAAAACCAGCGGCACTACGGGTTATCAAGAGTTCTTTGGACCCAGTCGCTACCGAGGTAGAAGTTGGTACTTGGAAGAATCCGGGATCGCAGGTGGTCACGCTCAGATTTTTTCTGCAGGGGGATATCGATTTCTCAGCATCAGTTTGCAATTTGAGCCACTTGATGGGTACCTTGCTTGGGCCCAGTCGATTATCGATCAAAATCCAGGGCTCCCAACAATCTTAAATACTCACTCGTACTTGAATCCCAGCTCAAGACAACGGCAGAATACCATTCAAGGCAACAGTGGTGGAGTTCCCAATGCAGGAAATACGGGCGAGCAGGTTTTTCAAAAGTTTGTGTTTAACAACCCTCAGATTTTTTTAACAATGAATGGTCAATTCAGTGGCGAATACAACCAAACTAGTATCAACAAAGCAGGACAAGAGGTATTTGAGCTGGTAATGGATTATCAGAGTCGTGCCAATGGCGGCGACGGATGGATGAGGATGATGCAGTTTCGTCCTGGTGATAATCGAATTGATGTTTCGACCTATTCGCCAACTAGAAATGAATGCGGGCTGGATGGCGATAGTCGATTTTCATTGCCTTTAAACTTTCTTGAACGATTTGGTGCTCCCGAGGCAACTGGCAAATCGATTTTCATATTCCAGAACGGCAAGGTAGTCTTTGGTGACTCGGATGGAAATCGTACAACGAACCTTGCCGAGTTAGGGCGTCTTCGACAGAGCTTTAACTTGACCGTTGGGCCGCCAGGAACCCCTGCCTCGGCAGCCAGTTTCGATTCCGACTGGAATGGTTTCGTCACTCTGGCGGATCTCGGACGCCTCCGTCAGAGATTCAATCAATCCCTCGGGTTCTAAAATTTAAAACTAAAAAAAATAAACACTGATAACTATTGTTGCCAGTGTTTACTTTGATCGCTGTATGCAGAATTTAATCAGTCTACTTTGATCGCGATCGCGACCAACGACGACGAGTAAAAATTGCCGCTACGGCCGAGGCTGTTAACAATGCAATCGAGCCAGGTTCGGGGACAGCAGTAACAGTAATGGATCCAAGGTTAAATGATGCAGGGATGGTAACAAAGTTAGAATCCAGAAAGTCATCAATGCCTGGTTCGAAGATTCCGGGGCGGATTGTGCTACTGCCGAGTCCTGTGGCCGTAAACGTGAAACTTGCTACTGGTGCCGAATAGGTAGTAATATCTACGGGCACTGGTGCAAAAAGGTTTGTGGCATTGATTCGACGAATTTGGCCGCTGACGAGCGGTGTAGAGACGTCTCCTCGTTGCCATGTCGCAACTGCGGGAGTTGTGTCAACTCTATTCGTCAGACTCAAATTGGTTTGTGAAAATGCAGTAGTTAAATTGTAGCCAGCTAAGACCGTAGGGCTGGTCACGTCCATAAGCAAATCGATAGTGAAACTGCTACCAGAAACCACAGACCGGGATGATTGAATTCCGGGAGTCGTGCTGTCAAGGTCGATTGAGTAGACCAACGCTGCTTGGCTTGCCCCGGCAAGACCGAGGAATCCCATTAAGGACGACATTGCAAATAAAATCTTTTTCACTTCAAAACCTCTTTTAACACAAAGTAGAATGCTGTAACACGGATGCTTTGTCAGGTTGGGACTTTAAATTGCGATGCTTGAAATCGAAAAGATTTGGCTAATCGCAACAGATTCAACAGTGATCGATCAATGCCTTGATGTGGGCTTCGAAGGCGATGCGAGTTCTGTTTCCCAATCTGAAACGGAGTCCCGAAAATCGGCACTCTCAACCTGAAGTTAAGGACTTTGTGGAAAGCCTTATCTTGGTTGAATTGGCATTCTAAATAAGACTTTGAAGAATATAGCGATGATACGGTTAATGATGGATGAAGCTTCGATGAAGCATCGCTAGTTGAAGATTTGATGAAGAAAAGTGCTAGTCCTCGCTCTCGCCATCGTCGCTCATCTTTACGATTCGCGGATCGAATCTTGCTATCGGTTCGACAAGCTCTCGTTGAGCCAACATCACCTCGTCAATGTCCTTGTAGGCAAAGGGAACTTCATCTGCCCCCGCTGAGAGGATATGCACTCCCCTCCCCTGCAATTCTTTTTGAATGGGGCGAAAGCGATATTGGTCACGCGCCTTTGTGCGGCTCATGCGACGACCCGCACCATGCGAAGCGGACAGTAGAGATGCGTGGTTTCCCTTTCCTTTGACGACGTAAGCGGGCGTCGCCATAGAACCTGGGATTACTCCCAAGACACCCTTGCCCGCGGGTGTGGCTCCTTTGCGATGGACAATAACTTCTTTGTTATCGTGAATCTCTTTCCAAGCAAAATTATGGTGATTCTCAACACCAGCAACGATGCGTGTCTTGGCAAGCTTCGATACCAGGCGATGAATCACGTCATGATTGGCCGCTGCATATTCACCCATGAGGCTCATCGCAGCCCAGTACTCCTGCCCTGCCTCGCTATCCATCTCCAACCAAGCTAGTCGTCCAAACTCTTGAAACTTTTTTGGAAGCCGACTCTGCGCGATCGAGCTATACGTACTGCAAACAGCCGCGCCCGTTCCTCGGCTTCCGGAGTGGCTCATCAATGCAACATACTGACCAGTATGAAGCCCCAAGTCTTCACTCGGTTCATCAAGCGTCAGCAAGCCAAATTCGACAAAATGATTTCCGGACCCGCTTGTCCCTAATTGTGATCTTGCCCTGTCTTTGTACTCACGAGTCACTCGCGTTACCGTCCAGTCTTGATCCATCACTGCATGATCTTGCGGTGTGGTATGACGTGAACCGATTCCAAAACGCGTTCCGTTTTCTAAAGCATTCTTCAGCAGATCAAACTGCTTTTCGAACTGGGAAGCTGGCATGTCTAATACAGACAACTTCATGCGACAAGCGATATCAACTCCAACTGCATAAGGAACCACCGCACCCTCGAGAGCTAGTACGCCTCCGATGGGAAGACCATACCCAACATGCGCATCCGGCATCAGCGCGGCGCCTACCGCCATCGGTAGGCGACATGCCGATTTTATTTGTGCATGGGATGCGTCGTCGATCTCATCACCCCAAGTCTGATAAGCGATCGGTTCGACTCGAATCGGCCAACGGTCCGCCGGTTCGTCCTCGCGCGAAAGCAAAGCCTCCGCGAAGCTTGCTAGTGCACTATCCTCTAAATAGTCGGTTGGATTGTTGAGGCACTGCTCTATGAACTGCTGAGCGGCAGTTCCGCGAGTTCCCTTTTTCGCCAATAACTGAACGGCCCCAATCGCCTGAGACGTACAATCATCAGGCACACCGATCTCCAAAAGTTTTCTAACTCGCATCCAATCAATCCATTTCAAAAAACTACCCAGACCCACCACCACCCAAAATCATTATCTCCACAGCCGCATTTTTAGCCGAAGGTCATATTCATCTTCAGGGTTAGTAGAGGTGACAATTGGATTTAGGTTCGTGGCCGGAAATCAATTCCAGTTTCCAACCCAAATTAACGGTGTATTGATAAACGGAAAATGTTATGTTAACTCAGATGATACCAGACACGAATTCCAGGAATTGCTCCAATATGTTCAATCGACGACGGATGCTTCGAAACATGGGTGGGCTATGTCTGGCGGCTACCACCGGTGCCGCTTTTGTTGCAAAAAGTCCAATATCGGCGGAGGCGAGTGCTGTCCGTCGCGAGCCCCGATGGGATGCTTCGATTCGGTCGGGCCTTGATTATCTCGCACGTTCGCAATCCTCGCGTGGACAATGGAACACGCCCCCCTACCCTACCGCAATTGCTGCTTTGGCCGGTGCCGCCCTGCTCTGCTCCGGTTCGACTGCGACCCAAGGCCCCTATGCAAAAAACATCAGCCGAACGACTGATTTTCTGCTCAGCAAGTCTCGCGATAACGGTCTTATTGGCGATCCGACGTCGGATGTCAGATACACTTACGGACACGGTTTTTCGATGCTCTTCCTTTCGCAAGTTCTCGGCGAAGAAGGCTTTATGGATCGCCGTCAAGAACTTGTAAAAGCTCTCAGCAAGTCGGTTTCGTTTTGCGGTCAGGCTCAAACAGCATCCGGCGGTTGGGGCTACGTCAGCGCGAAAGATGGCAACGACTACGACGAAGGAAGTACGACTATCACCCAGGTTCAAGGTCTTCGTGGTTGTCGAAACGCAGGTATCCCGGTGCCAAGCGAGATCATTGAATCCGCTAAGAGATATATGTACACCTGTCAAAACGAAGATGGTGGCATCAGCTACTCAAGCAAGCAAATGGGGTCCTCAAGACCAGCCATCACAGCTGCCTCGCTTGCTGCTTTGTACAACGCAGGCGACTATGATTCCAAACACGTTCCAGACATGCTTAACTACTGCAAGAAAACGTTGTACGATATCGGCACCGAAGAACAAGCCTTCGGACATTGGCACTACACCTATCTCTACTACAGCCAAGTTGTCTATCGCCAAGGTGACGAGCTATGGCTCCCCTTCCGCAACCGACTCTACGATCGCATCACTAGCGAACAACGATCGGACGGAAGCTGGGATGGCCAGATAAGCTCAGTCTACGTTACTGCTTGCAACCTCATCATGCTGCAGTTGGATCTCGGATATCTACCAATCTTTCAACGTTAGCTCCAGCCAACCGCATTGGCATTATTCTTTGGAGTGCGGTGACTAGACGTCGCTTTTCGGGGTTCATCAAACGACATACTACCCCGAGCAAGCCAAGTGAATCAAGCGTCTTGTCAAAGTCGATAGAAGCACCATCAGTCTACGATGTAACTTATCCCTCTAAGCCCCGACGATAGCATCACCTGTTTGTAACCGAACCATCTTTTCATAGGCTCCGCCTTGTGACATCAGCCAATCATGCGTACCGCTTTCAATGATGCGGCCTTCGGACATGACCCAGATTTGATCGGCGCTGGTGATCGTGCTCAATCGATGAGCGATCACAAAGGTCGTTCGGTTTTGTCGAAGTTGATTTAAGCTTCGTTGGATAAGCTGTTCACTCTCGGAATCAAGATTGCTTGTCGCTTCATCCAAGATCAGTATCTTCGGATCTGCAAGCATCGCGCGTGCAATGGCCAGGCGTTGTCGCTGGCCTCCGCTCAGCTTGACTCCGCGTTCTCCAATGAGACTGTCGTAGCCAGCGGGAAGCTTGTCGATGAACTCGTCGGCTGCCGCTGCCACCGCGGCTGATCGAATCAATTCCATAGAAGCACCACGTCGACTGAATGCAATGTTTTCTGCAATGGTGCCATCAAAAAGAAACACGTCTTGTTCGACCATGCCCAGCAGCTTTCGGTAGCTTTGTAGCTTCGAATCACGCAAATCAATTTCGTCCATGCAAATCACCCCTTCATCGGGATCGTAAAATCGCGCAATCAGGTTGCACAGAGTCGTCTTCCCTGCCCCACTGCGACCGACCAACGCAATCGTTTGGTTCTCTTCGACTTCCATTGAAATGTCGCGAAGCACCCAGGACTCGCTCCCAGGATATCGGAAACCGACGTTGCTGAGTTTCATCTTGCCGACGACTTGATCGCGGTTGATCGTGATGGCGCTGGGCTTGTCAGGAAGCTCGGGTGAAACTTCAAAGATATCTAGTATGCGATCCAATCCAGCAAGCCCGTTCTGAAACTGAACTGCACTCCCCGCGAGCGTTGCGATCGGGCCCAGAAGCATGGTTAGATAAACTAGGAACATCATTAAATCGCCGAGCGTAAGTTGTCCTTGGATGATTTGCCAACCGCCATAAATCAGGAGCCCAGTCGATGCGAGCGGAATGATCACTTCCCAAATAATCTCGATCAAGCGTGTTTGCCACCAAACCATCAACTGCTGCCGCGTAAGCAAATGTTGACCATCGATGTAGCGTTTCGTTTCAGTTCGCTGACGTGCAAAAGTTCTTACGACGCGAATCCCACCAAACGACTCCGTTGTCGTGGCGTCAACGTCTTGACGCTGTTTGCGAACGTCACGATAAAGCGGTCTGATCGAATGGATGTACCAGCGATGTGACCAATAAACGAGTGGTAGTAGCAAAAGCCCCGCGGCCAACAATCGCCAATCAACAATGACCAAAATGACAAGGCTTCCCAGCAACTGAACCACCGCTTGCCAAGGGTTGTAGAGCATGCTGAAAACCAGGTCCGATACTCCTCCTGCATCTTCGCGAAGCATGCTGGTCGCGCCACCGCTTTTCAGTTTGTAAATCCGGTGCAATGGCAGTTGCAATATATGCTGGAACAATCTTCGACGCAGCGTGGCTGTAAATAAGTTCACCGTTTGAGTCATCATCCACCGACCTGAGAGATGAATCGCAGTTCGAACCAAAGTCACAAGAGCTGTCGCAATCGCAATCCCCCACAGCAATTGTATCGGCGTCCAGCCTTCGATCCAAGGTTGCAGAAAATCAGGCGGCGGCAGTGACGGCGTGGTCAAGACCGAGTCGATAGCAAGTTTCGTGGCCAGCGGTGGCAACAGACTCAGCAGCGTCGTCAGCGTCAGGACTGCAAGCCCCATCGCTATCCGCGTGCGATATCCAAAAAGCATTTTCCAAAATTCGCCGAAGAGCTTGGCAAAACTTCGGTTGGATCTCTCTAGTGTCGATCCACGATGAGATCCGTGATAGTCCGCTCCAGACTCTTTCGAGTCCTTTGACTTTTGACGAACTCGAGTTTCGTCGCGGTATTCGTTGAATCGAAGACGGCTTGAACGGGGTATGCGTCGGGGTATACGTCGGGGTATACGTCGGGCCCTGTCGGGATGGGAATCAGCAGGCATTGACGATTTCTGATGGATGCAAAAGGGAGAATAAATCAACTCACAAAACTGAGCCGATGGCGCTAGCTACGGGTATAGATACTGCTACAAACAATCAGACGACTCTTTAGGCTATCACTTAATTTCTAAAGACACCAACAACGCAATCAGCACAAGGCAAATTATTAACTACTGGCGCTTCGGTAACTGATTAAAGCGGTTCGGAAAACGAGTCGGCTGATGAAGTACGCCGACACACTCGCCACCAAAGTATAGCCTGCGAGCAACCAGTCACCCGTCGAGGTTGGAGTAACCGGCTGCGCAAGGACTCGTGCGGGAACATTAACTACGACCAATACGGGGACAACGAACGTGAAGACTGCCCAGAGCGGCAGTCCCCAACCACTTTGATAGATTTCCATCGGGTAACGCGAAAAATTGGTGATGTAGAACCAGAAATCATATAAGCTTTGATTACGGCCAAGCCAGATGCTGGTCGAAGCCAAGCAAATCATCAAACTGTAAAGCATCACAAAACCACAGGCGATGTACAGCAGATAAAGCGGCATTGTGTACCACGCCAATTGCCACGGGTGAGACTCTCGCCAAGGCAGGCTCGTCATCGCAACGACCAGCAACCCGCCACCAATTCCGATGTTTGCTAGTGACGCCCAATTGATCTTACGAAACGAAATCAGGAATTGCGTGTCGATCGGCTTGAGAAGAGCGAAGTCCAATCCTCCCGTTCGAATGAGTTCACTAAATTCTTCGGCGTTTGGCATCACGAAGGCTTGCATCAATGAGTTGATAATCCAAGTCGTCCCGAGGAAGACAAAAAACTCTGCTTGCCCCCAGCCTGAATTCGAACCAATCGAGTTCACGTGCTGAAAAATCACCCAGTAAAATCCGACATTCATCATTGTCCAGCACATGCTGGAAATGCAGTCGAGCAAAAAGTTCGCGCGAAAGGTCATTTCGCGAATGAGACTGTTACGTGCAAACGTGAGCCAAACTTGCGAGTAGGAAATCTTGTTTATTGATTTTTCGTTATTGCTTGGCATTTAAGAAGGCCGCAGAACGCGAGCAGGCTGTTGCTGGAGTTGATAGAGTAGAAGAATCACAAATGTCGCGTCGTTTTTCAACCTGCTGCATCGGAATCTGAAAACGAAAATTGTTAGTCGCTTATTCACAGGACGTACGATGCGATGACGCTTCCGCAGCCCTAATTATCTGCCAATGTCCCATCTTCGCCCACCCCAAAGAGTACCGCAGCATGCATAAGCTTTCGCTGAGATTTGTCGTTGTAACTCAAAACAAATTTTCAGTTCGATCGGCTTGACCGCAAATCTGTATTTCCGATCAGTCTTGCCCCTAGTTGGAAATTCAATTTTAAACCGGGCTAGACTGGGGTGATGAAGAGGGCATTTTTTCTGAGCCGTAGGCGTTAACCTCGGGTGCTATTGGGCAGATTGTGGCAGAGTCTATACCCATGGCAAACGCTTTCGGCTCAGGCTTCATTACGCCAGTCCGACTTTGGGTAAACGGTTAATTGCGTTGGCTGGTTTAGCCTAACCAATGCGTTAAAAATCTCCGAGCGACAGTTGGATCTTCGGTTCCAGCCACTATCGCTCGACCGTCTGTAAAGACAGACATGGTCAGATTTTCAGCTTCGAACCTTAAAAGAAACGGGTTCAAAGTCAGATTCCCATCGGCTCGCAATCGATCCGCAAGCCGGACGAGATCGACTTTTCCTGGCGATGCACTTTGGATTTGAACCGCATTGCGACCACAAAGCACCTGAACAAGACTGGAGCGATCTCCGTGAAGAAAGTCACGACGGCCTTCAATGCATGCCGGACAACCCGCAGCTAATGCAATCGGCTCATGAGTGTTGGGGGACGTTTGGTTTCCGCTTGGTCGAACTGGCGACAGGAAAATTTTTCTGACTTCGTTAGCCCACATATCAAACGTGATCAACTCACATCGATCATCTTCTTTGGAAGAATTGGTTGAATCGTAGCGAGGAAATGTCAGTATTTTGACTGCTTCCATTGCTTGCCATGATGCGACGATCGAAACGGCAGGTCCAAGCACTCCCGCTGAATCGCATGTTGCCATTTGATCGGCTGGCGGAGGATCTGGCATCAGGCAACGAAAGCAGGCGGTGACTCCCGGCACAATGCTCATCACTTGTCCTGTCGCACCGATACAACCGCCATGAACCCAGGGGATTCCAAGCTCGAGTGAAACGTCGTTGATCAAAAACCTCGTTTCAAAATTGTCCGTACCATCCAAGATCAGGTCGAACCCGGTGAGAAGCTCAACCGCATTGGAAG